>JAKLIC010000019.1 GCA_022709825.1 Bacteroidota bacterium
AAATTAAATTCCCATAAAAACCTTTCAGTTTTTCTACTCGATCTTTAGCTCTTAAATAAGCAGTATCTTCATTATATTTCATTTGTGTTTCCATAATTGAAATTTGTTTTGTTAAAATAGGTACTAGTATTTTAAATGATTTTTCTGTTTCTTCTACCAACACTTTTCGTTGGGTTAAAATAGCATAGCGGTTAACGATATTTTGTAAACCAACGCCTTTTCTGTCTGATAGCACTTCTTTCTTTTGCAAATTGTTTTCAACAACCAATTGGTTATTTTCGATGTAAATTTTAATATGCAATGGTTTGCTCTCGCTCACTACATTGTGCTTGATACAATTTTCTAACAATAATTGTAAAGATAAAGGAACCACTTTTGCTTCTTCATTGTTAAATCCATCCGGTAATTCGAATGTGATACTGTTTTCAAAACGCATTTTCAACAAATTCATATAGGTTTTGGCAAAAGCTAATTCTTCTGCTACCGGAACTAATTCCTTATCTTTTTGTTCTAAAACATAGCGGTATATTTTAGACAAGGAAGTGGTAAACTTTTGAGCATTCTCAGGATTTTCTTCAATTAATGAACTCAGAACGTTCAAACTGTTGAACAAAAAATGCGGATCGATTTGATTTTTTAAACTTTCAAACTGTGCCGATGCTGTTCCGGCAATCACTTTTTGTTCTTTTACTTTATTTTCCTGATAGGCTTTGTAAAAATAAAAAGCGTGAATTCCCAAGGTTACAAAGAATGTTACAACGATTGCCACCAAGTAATTTGCAGGCCGTTCCGTTGCTAAAAAAGCTTCCAATGACTTTCCTTCAATGATAACATCTTCAAAAATTCGCAATAAAAAAATCACCAAAATGGACACTAGGAACGAAGCAAATGCTCCAAAAAAAAGGCGTTTGCTTGAAAAACGTTCCTCTTTAAAATAATTGTCCAATTGCATGAAAAGAATCGCATTGGCATAATACAAAGAATACCCATAAAGCATTGTAAAACCAAAGCTCATTGCTAATTCAATATTCCAAGCCACATGTCCACCCATCACAACATTTAAAAGCGTTAACACAACAAATACGCCTAAAAGAATAAAGGTTGCTCGAGGAAATTCTTTGATTAATTTATTCATTTTTTTGTTATTTACAAGCTGTTAATGCTTCTTTTGCTCTTTCTAATCCCCAATTTGGGTGAAAAGCGGACTCAGGTTTAAAAGTAGCAAAAAGTTCGATTGATTTTGCAATTTGTGCACAGATTGGTTGCGTATCCGTTCCAAAGAATTTTGCTGAACCCATTTCAAATTCGGCTTTTCCAAAAACAACACGTGGATTAGTTGGAGCAATTGCCTCTGCTTTTCCATACAATTCCATAACTTTTCCGGATAATTTCATACCATTGGTCATTGGGTCAAAAGCAATCCAAGCCGTGTGAATCATCGCTTGCATAACTATTAATTCAGCATTGTTGGGTTGTTTGGTTATTTCTACATCCAAAGTAGTTTGTGCTTTTGTCAACAACGCATTGATTTGGTCTTTGTCTTTCGTTGTAAAAGCTGTTGTTGTGTTAACCAATGCTACATAATAATTGGGCAACCAATTGTCTTTTTCAGCTGAAGCAATTCGTTCGAACATGGACGAAGCTTCCGTGTTTTTTCCTTCTCCCCAAAGAGCAAATGCTTTACCCATTCCTTGTTCGTACTGACCTTGAGAGAATAATTGTGCTGTCACAAATAAAACGATGGTAACGATAATTTTTGTCATGATGTAAAAGTTTAAAAGTTTAAAATTGTTTAAGATTGTTTAAAGGTTTAATTTGTTTAACTCTTTTGTTGAAACAAATTTCAGTTGAAAAAAGAGCTTTTGAAAAAGAGTGTGACTGAGTTGTTGAATTTTAGGGATGAATTGTTTTTAAGGCTTGGGACTAAAGATTATCCAACTGATTCGATTTCTTATCTTCGCTAATGGTCCAAAAGAAACCGATAAAGAAAAATCGATCTGCAGGTTGACCTATGTCACGACGTTGAAAATCTCCATTCAAATCGGGAGTATTAGCATATTGATAGCCAAACACGTTTTCTGTTCCCAAAACATTGGATACAGAGAAATACAAAATCTTTTGTTGCGAAATTAAATAAGCCCAATTGAAGCTTAAATTTTGATAGGGTTTTGTCAATCCATTCATAAAATCAGCTTCATTCGGATCATTGTAAGGTCGGCCGGAATTGACTGTGTACGAAAATCCGATTTGCGATTTCCAATCATTTATCCAATGTTTTGTCACAATTGACAACGTATGGTCGGCAACAAAACTGGGTTGCACTGCCGTTAGATAATTTCTGTAAAGTCGCTCCGAATCTATAAACGAATAGGAAACCCAATATTCGGTATTTTTAATCGTTTTATTATCTCTCCAAAAAATGTCAAGTCCTTGGGCAAATCCATCCCCATTTGAATTGTATTCCGAATCAAATTGTGGTTGTTGAGAATTAAAAGTTACTAAATCATTATACGATTTATAATAAGCCTCTGCCCGTAAAGTTCGCCCCTCTTTATTGTATTGATAATTCAAAATGAAGTGGGATGCTTTTTCTGATTTGAAATTTGTTTCATACTTTATATATTCCTGTCTAGGTGTTTGAACAAAATCGCCATACGCAAAGGAAAACTGTCCATTTTTTGAAACTTTATACGCAAAAGAGGCCCTAGGTGATACCTGAAACTCATCCAAAAGTTGATTATCTGAAGCTCTAACACCCAATTTTAAAGCAAGTTTTTTACTAAAGAAAATATCCGATTCCGCATAAACCGCAGCTATCGTATTGTCATATCCTGAAGAAAAAGTTGTTTGCTCAAAAGGAATAAAATCTTCATCAAACTTGGTCACGAAATAATCGGCTCCTCCGGACAATTTAATTCGTTCGGTTATTTTTTTAGAAACTTTGGCTTTCAAATGTGTGGCATATTCCGCATTTTGTACTATATCGGTATTGATTCCAATTTCATTCAAACTGATTCCATAACTCACCCCTGTTTGCAACGACCAATTGTTTCCAAAAGTTCCTTTATAGGAAGCATTTCCATAAAAATTATTGTTTTTCAAATCAAAACGCACTTTTTCGGGTTGGTTGATATCTTCCTGATTTAAATCAAAATCGGACACATCTAAAGAAGCATAAATTTTTAATAACCCATTTTTAAATTGGCGACGAAAAACTGTCTCACCCGTTAACGATTGATACGGTTTATTCCAATCGACTTCCTGCGGAACCAACAATTGATAAGGTGCCAAATTTATATAAGACATATTGAAAGTTAGCGAACTTTTATTCCAACGTTGCGTGTTTCCCAAACCTAAACCTACTGACATTAATGAAATTTCTGTTTGTTCCTGAAGCACATCATCATTGGTATTTAAGGACAAAATACTTGATAGTGCTTCACCATATTCAGCACTATAACCACCCGTTGAAAATGAAATTCCACTAAATAAAAAAGGTGAAAATCGGCCACGAGTTGGCAAATCATTGGCTGTTGCACCATACGGTTGGGCCACGCGTAAACCATCAACAAATGTTTGGGTTTCATCGGCTTCTCCACCACGTACGAAAAGTCGATTACTTTCGCCTACCGTTTGTGCTCCGGGTAATGTTGCCAATGCACCAATAATATCTCCCACAGCACCAGCAGTTGTAACAATATCCAAGGGTTTTAAAACAGATACTCTAGCTTTATCACCGGCTTCAAATGTACCTGCAGTTAAGATTACGGCGTCGAGAACATTCACACTTTCTTTTAATTTAATGATTTGGTTTTGAAATTGGCTGATATCAATTTCCTTTGCATAGGTTTCAAAGGATAGAAAACTAACAATCAATGTTTTTGTTCCCGTTTCTTTTGTTGTAAAAGAAAAATAGCCGTTTTCATCTGTTGAACCACCATCATAGGTTCCTTCTAAATAAACATTGGCTCCGGGAATAGGCCCGCCTTTTTCATCGGTGACTTTACCTGAAACTACGTTTTGACTGAATGAAAGAAAGTAAACGAATACAAATGCTAAAGTGAGACAAGTTTTCATGCTGTTTGATTTTGATGAAACAAAATTGCTTCAAACCAAACTTTTTAAAAATATTAAAATACTGAGTTGTAAAAAAACAAGGATGAATTGTATCTTTAAACAAAAATTTAATCCTTTAAAATTGCCATGAATCCTAAAATTCAAATTACTAAAACAGAATTACTCTCCGATAATTGGTATCTATTGAACAAAGTAACCTACAACTTTACCCCGGAAAACGGACAACCAGAAACACAACGACGAGAAGTGTATGATCGTGGTAACGGAGCTGCTATTTTATTATACAATAAAGAAAATCAAACCGTCATTTTAACCCGACAATTTCGGTTACCTACTTTTTTAAACGGTAACGAAAACGGTATGATGATTGAAGTTTGTGCCGGACTTTTAGACGAAAAAAATCCGGAAGACTGTATCAAACGCGAAACCGAAGAGGAAACCGGTTACCGCATTCAAGACGTGAAAAAAGTTTTTGAAGCCTACATGTCACCAGGAGCTGTGACTGAAATTTTATACTTTTTCACCGCGGAATACCAACCAGAAATGAAAGTCAGTGAAGGCGGCGGATTAGCCTCAGAACACGAATATATAGAAGTTTTGGAATTGGATTTTAATCAAGCAATGGCAATGGTTTATAATGGAGAAATCAAAGATGCAAAGACAATTATGTTATTGTTACATGCGAAAAATCTTCAGTTACTTTAAAACCAAAATCTTTTCAACAAATAACAATTCTCAAATCAAAAATCGTAATTATTGTTTACTTTTGCCTTCCGTAAAATGCAATGATTATGATTTATAAATTCCGAGTGATACTCGACACCGAAGAAGATATTTTCAGAGATTTAGCCATTGAATGTACCGATACTTTAGAAGATTTACACAATGCCATTGTAAATGCTTTTGGATTTGACGGAAGCGAAATGGCCTCTTTTTATACGTGTGACGATAATTGGAATCAGGAAGATGAAATCCCTCTTTTTGATACAGGAGATGTGCCCGGTGAAATGCGAATCATGAGTGATTTGACTTTGGAAGATATGCTGTATGAAAAGCAAACCAAAATCATTTATGTATATGATTTCTTAAACATGTGGACATTCTTAGTGGAATTAGCTGCTATTGAAGAAAAACAAGCCGGAGCTACCTATCCTGAATTATTATATTCATTAGGTTTAATGCCACTTGCAGCAAACGACCCAACATTTGAAGCCGACGATGATTCACTTTTTACCGAATTTGAAGACGAGCTAGACGAAGACGATTTAGATATGTTTGAAGGAGACGATTCTTTTGAGGATTTCGGGTTTGAGGAAAACTGGAATTAAACTGCCGAAAATATAAATAGCGAAAAACATAAATTATTAAACCAAGAATCCATTTAACAAATTAAACGAGTTCAGTGGAGAACTGGAGGATATGATAATTTCATTTATATATAATAAACGAATCAATTAAAAATTCAGTGTCTCAGCAACTCAGCAACTTAAAAATATGATTAACTTATTCAACGCCCATATCGAATCACTTTCCATCCACCGTGTTGGAAACAAAAGCCGTAACGAAGCCATTTTTTTATCGGAGCAACCGTATCAGACCAATGATGAGATTGTACCTCTTTTAAAAGAATTTTTCTTAAAATCTTTTCGTGAAAAAGAGGAAAACTATTATCAGTTTGCTCACGAAGTAGATTTGGAATACCACGATATGTTTAAATTGGCTACGGAAGTTTTTGATAATCCTTCAACCATCCACGAAGTGTCTAAAAAAATTACCAAGCATTTGTTTGAGCAATCTAATCATCCACACATTAAAAATGGGGAGGTTTATGTAGCACATTTTACACATTTAACCATTGACAACAACCAAGTAGATGCGATTGGTGTGTTTAAAAGTGAAGTGCAAGCTGATTTTTTACAATTTGAAGAAAAAGCCAGTAACCTAGAAATGCATTTACAACACGGCATCAATTTGAATAAATTGGATAAAGGTTGTTTAATTTTTAATTACAAAAAAGAAGAAGGATATAAAATTTTAACAGTCGATAGCAACCGTTACGATGCTCGTTATTGGTTGGAGCATTTCTTAAATGTAGATGCTTTCCAAGACGAAAATTTCATTACTAAAAAATATTTAAAATTTTGTCAGGATTTTGCCAAAGATGTTGTTTTTCCAGCCGAAGACAAAAAACAAGAAGTAATGTTCATGAACCGTTCAGTGAATTATTTTGCTAAAAACGATGAGTTTGAAGAAACCAATTTCTTGAATGAAGTCATGGAAAACCCTGATTTGATTCCGGAATTCAAAAGTTATAAAGTAGATAAAGGTGAAAAATACAGCATCGAGGATGTAACCAATTTCCCGATAGCTAACGCTGCCGTTTCTGATGCTCGTAAGAAAATTAAAAACGTAATTAATTTGGATACGAACATTCAAATTAAACTCGATTTCATTAACCCGGAAAGTGCCGAAAAATATGTAGAAAAGGGTTGGGATGAAGAAAAACAAATGTATTATTACTTGGTTTATTTCAATAAAGAGCAGAAATCTTAGTTATAAAAATGTGCTAATCTTTCTTTTTATAAAACACTAATCCTTAATTATTTATACGATTAAGGATTTTTTTTATTTTTTGTAGTTATAAACCTTATAAAATATTAATTTTCAACAGTTTATCGATTTTATTTGGCTGTTTATCTATAATAGTGTAGGTTTATCTCACCACAAAAAAACCTACATCTATGAAAACCTACATCACTCCAGAGCCATCTCCTGGCACCGTTTTTATTTGTACCCTTATTGGACACAAATACCAAACTACCAGAAAAATCACCAATCATTTCAGTGAATACAAATGCAAATGTTGCGGAAAGCAAATGACCGATGACGGTAGAGGCCGATTGACATTGCTAACCCCTGAACTTCATGAAATCAATGAAACATTAAAAATGATTTTTCATAAAAAAAGTCAACATCTCCAAAGTGCATAAATAGTAGGTGTTGGCAAAACATTTCTCCAATTGATAGTATTTTGAGTGTTTAGCCAACACCTAATTTTAATCGATATCCAATTTTCCAAAATTATAAGTAACAAATTCCTAACTTAGTCGTCCTACTCCTAACGATTAAATGCTACTATTTTGGAAACTATTCTCACTATTGAAAAACTGAATAAACGATTCGGACCGGTTCATGCTGTTAAAAATGTCTCGCTAGAAATAAACAAAGGAAATGTTTACGGTATTTTAGGTCCAAACGGGAGCGGAAAATCGACAACGTTAGGAATCGTATTAAATGTTGTCAACAAAACTTCCGGAGAATACCGATGGTTTGGCGGTGCAATGGAAACCCACGAAGCTTTAAAAAAAGTGGGAGCCATCATTGAGCGACCAAATTTTTACCCTTACATGACAGCTCAGGAAAATTTAGAATTGGTTTGTAAAATCAAAGGAACACCGTATTCTAAAGTGACAGAAAAATTAGAACTTGTCGGTCTTATTGATAGAAAAGACAGTAAATTCAGAACTTTCTCATTAGGTATGAAACAGCGTTTAGCTATTGCTTCTGCCCTTCTTAACGACCCTGAAATTTTAATATTGGACGAACCAACTAACGGTTTAGATCCGCAAGGAATTCGTCAAATCAGAGATATTATCAAACATATTGCTTCTCAGGGAACGACAATTTTATTAGCTTCTCACTTATTAGACGAAGTTGAAAAAGTATGTAGTCATGTATTGGTTTTAAGAAAAGGACAAATTCTTTATTCCGGAAAAGTCGATGGTATGATTGCCAATGAAGGATTTTTCGAACTACAAGCTGATAATTTGGAAGAATTAAAAGCTGCTTTAATTGCTCATCCCGCCATAGAAAAAATGGTTTTAGAAGAAGGTAAATTAGTTGTTTATCTCAAACAAGCATTTGAGGCGAAAGATTTAAACAAGTATCTTTTTGAAAAAGGAATTTATCTTAATCATTTAGTAAAACGCAAACATAGTTTGGAAGAACAGTTTTTAGAATTAACAAGTAAGAACTAAACCAATTACACTTTACCTTTCATCAATTACCATCATGACAAGACTTCTTCAAATAGAATTTCAAAAAATATGGAAAAACAGAGCCAGTCGGATTTTAACGATTGCCTATTTCGTTATTCTTTCCTTTATCGCTTTAATTGCTTCAATTAAATTTAAAATTGGCACATTTGAATTACATATTGCCGATCAGGGAATCTTTAATTTTCCTTATATCTGGCATTTTAACACATATATTGCTGCTATTTTAAAGTTCTTTTTGGCTATAGTCATTGTTTCCATGATGGCTAATGAATATTCATACGGAACATTAAAACAAAACCTCATCGATGGATTGAGTAAAAAAGAATTTATACAATCTAAGTTTTTAACGGTTGTCGTTTTTGCTTTAGGCTCAACCCTTTTCATTTTTATCATGTCACTTTTATTGGGATTAAGTTTTTCTTCCTACAATGAAATTGGTATTATTTTCTCCGATTTAGATTATTTGTTTGCCTATTTTTTAAAACTTACTGCTTTTTTCTCCTTTTGTTTATTTTTAGGAATCTTAGTCAAACGTTCGGCTTTTGCCATAGGATTTTTATTCATTTGGAATATTATTGAAGGAATTATAATTGGTTTATTACGATGGAAAGTTTTTAAAGATTCGGATGATTACCAAAAGATTACGCAATTCCTTCCTTTGGAATCAATGTCAAACCTAATCAAAGAACCATTCAGCAGACTTTCCGTCATCAAAAATATTGAAGAAACCATTGGAGGTGCTGCTAATGTAAAAGATTACGGCGTGCATTGGTACTCACTTTTAATTGTTCTTTGTTGGATTGTTATTTTTGTGTTAATGTCCTATAAAATTCTCAAGAAAAGAGATTTGTAGTATCTTTGCAAACGCTATGAAGTTTGCCAAAAACATCTTATTTTTTTTACTGCTCATTATTGCTTTCCAATCCGGAAAAGCACAATATATTCAAATTGATGACAATCAATCTGCTCAAGAATTAATTGAAAATGTATTGATAAACAGTTCGTGTGCAAATGTTTCCAATATCACCGTTTCGGGTTGGGCTTTTACTAATGGCAATAGTTATGGTTATTTCAATCGAGGCACTAGCACTTTTCCTTTTCAGGATGGCGTGATAATTGCAACCGGTAGAGCCCTTTCCGCTATTGGACCAAACAGTAGTTTACTAAGTGAAGGCCCCACAAACTGGCCTGGTGATATCGATTTACAACAAGCCATCAATGAAACAAATACTATTAATGCTACTGTGATAGAATTTGACTTTTTGCCTTTTGCCAATAAAGTAAGTTTTGACTATATATTTTCTTCCGAACAATATTTGTCGAATCCTAATTCTAATCAATGTTCTTATTCCGATGGATTTGCCTTTTTATTAAAAGAAGTTGGTAGCCAAGACCAATATACAAATTTAGCTGTTGTACCCGGAACGGCAATTCCGGTTAAAGTTCCAACAGTTAGAGGAGCAGGTACAATTTGCCCCCCTGCAAACGAAGCTTATTTTAATGCTTTTAATGGCATTGAACACCCTACAAATTATAATGGCCAAACAAAAATCTTAAAAGCAGAAAGCCTTGTAACACCTGGTGTTTTATATCATATTAAATTAGTTATTGCAGATCAGGGCAATAATTTATATGATTCCGCTATTTTTTTAGGGGGAGGAAGTTTTACAGTAGAAACCGAGTTAGGAGACGATCGATTGATTGCAAACGGAAACCCATTGTGTGAAAATGAAACTCTTACATTAGATGCTACGACGCCAAATGCTGTTGGCTATAAATGGTATCGAAATAACGTTCTTATAAACAATGAAACCAATCAAACTTATACTGTAAATTCTTTTGGTGTTTATAAAGTTGAAGTTGTTTTTAATACTACTTGCTCTTCTTTTGGTGAAATAGTAATTGAATATAGTTCAAATCCAATTCCTAATGATGTTAACCTGACACAATGTGATTCAGACATGGATGGGTTAGCTATTTTTAATTTAAATGATGCAAATAACAGCATTATCGGAAGTAATCTAAATGTTGGCCCACCAAAGTATTTTTTGAGTTTTAATGATGCTTTTACCGTTCAAAACACATTGTCGAGTATAGATTCATTTCAAAGTATAACTCCCAATCAAATTATTTATGCCCGATTAGAAAATACGTTTGGTTGTTTTGGAATTTCTGAAGTTACTTTATCAACTTCAATTAGTTCTGTTATTGTCCCTCCAATTTCTATATGTGATGGAGATACTAATCAAGATGGAATAACAGTGATAGATTTATCCATGAATATTTCACCAACGGTATTAGGTTATTTCCCAACCGGATTACAAGCGGTTTATTACAGTTCAACTGAAAATGCTCAAACACAAACAAATGCGTTACCAAACAATTATACGAATACAATTCCTTTTGAAGAATTAATTTTTGCAAGAATAACTGATGGTGTAAACTGTTTTGGAATTTTACCAATTACCCTAAAAATCAATATTTTTACTCCAAATAATTTTGAAACAGAAGAACTTTCACTCTGTGAAAATGAAACTTATTTTTTAGAAGTGGAGGAAATTTACGAAAGTTATCTTTGGAACACAGGAGAAATAACTCCACGAATTAATATTTCAGTACCTGATACTTATACTGTTACTGTTATCAATTCTGATGGATGTGAAGCTACCAAAACATTTATAATTATACCTTCCGGAGTGGCAACAATAACTTCTATAGATGTACAAGATTTTTCGGGAAATCAAAATACTGTACAAATCAACTATACCGGTTTAGGAGATTATCTCTTTTCTTTAGATGGAAATTATTTTCAAAACAGTCCGATTTTTACTAATGTGGAACCCGGAGAATATCTTGTTATTGTTAAAGATACAAACGGTTGTGGAACTGTTACCCAACAAATTTTCGTACTAGACTACCCCCGTTTTTTTACTCCAAATGGGGATGGATTTAATGACTTTTGGGAAATTAAAAACTTTAATCAACCAAATTCTAAAATTTACATTTTCAATCGATACGGGAAATTGATTAAAGAAATAGTTCCGAATCAAAAAGGTTGGGACGGGACTTTTTCCGGTTCGCTCTTACCTTCTTCAGATTATTGGTTTTCTCTTTTTTTAGAGAATGGAAGAATCATAAAAGGTCACTTCGCATTAAAAAGATAATTTGTTATCTTTGTTACCCTTTGAAAAAGAAAAATGAAAAAAATCGCTCTGTTTTTTCTATTAATTACCCTAAACTGTTTTGGTCAGTTTAGTAAAACACATTATATCCCACCTCTTGGAGGTTCGACCGGACAACCGGCACAAAACCAATATATGTATATTTCTTCTCCAAGTTTAACTCCTGTAAATTTCACTATCAATTCCTTAGGAGGAGGAACAGTAAGTGGGACAGTTTCACGAAATAGCCCCTATGTATATACCATCGGTTTTGGTACAGATTCGCAATTAATGGTGAGCAGTAGTTCCATGAGTGCCGTTTTGAACAACAAAGGTTTCATTGTAGAAGCTGAAGATCAAGTATATGTAGCTGTAAGACTAACTGCTTCACCACAAAATTTTCAGGCAGGTGGCTTGGTTTCAAAAGGATTAGCCGCATTAGGTACACAATTTAGAATTGGAGCTTTTGTTAATACCGGAATTTCCGGAATTACAAATAATCACTTAACGTTTGTTTCCATACTTGCTACAGAAAATAATACATTAGTTTCTTTCAGCGATATAAAACCCGGAGTTACTTTAATTAATAATGGTGGAGCCGGAAATAACCCTGCAGCAATAACTTTAAATAGGGGGCAAAGTTATGTAATGGCTACCACTGGACCTAGTGTTCCTAATACAGACGGACTGATTGGAGCATTAGTTTCATCAGATAAACCTATTACTGTGAATTGTGGATCATTTGCAGGGACAAATGGTAATGTAGATAATAATTTAGATTTGGGTTTTGACCAAATTGTATCCGCCGAGAGAACCGGAAATGAGTACATTTTTGTACGAGGTTTTGGTATAGACATCACGGAAAGACCATTACTTATTGCTCATGAAAATAATACGGAAATCTTTTTAAATGGAAATACAGGAACGCCGGATTATACAATTAATGCCGGACAATATATTGCCTTAGATGGTTCAAACTACAGTTCAGACGGAAATTTATATGTAAATACCTCTAAAAATATTTTTGCCTATCAAGGAGTTGGAGGTAGTACACAGGCCAATCAAGAAATGTATTTTGTACCCCCATTAAGTTGTCAAACCCCAAAAATTATTGATAATATTCCATTAATAAACTTAATAGGAAATATCTCTTACACAACTAATAGTGGCGTAAATATTGTTACAGAAACAGGAGCGAATATTGATTTCATCCTGAATGGCACAAATTATTCACTAGCTTCATTACCGGCTTTTATCAATGTACAAGGACCTTTTAATGTACAGGGAAATACAAATTACATTACATACAAGTTGACCGGATTTACGGGAAACATCTCTGTTTTTGCCAATAAACAATTGTATATTTCTTATTTTGGGTCTAATGATGCTGCCACTTATGGTGGTTACTATTCCGGATTTACATTTAAACCGGAAATTTCGTTTAACCGTTTGGATGTAACGAGTGATAATTGTATACCTAACGTAAATTTATCCATCAATTCTCTTTCTCCTTTCGATACATATCAATGGTATTTTAATGGTGTTCCAATAGCGGGTGCAACTAATCCAAATTATACGCCAACCGTTCCCGGATTATACTATTTATCGGCAACAGTTACTACCTGTAATATCACGTTGATATCAGATGAAATACCGGTTAGTTCTTGTCCTGAAGATACTGATGGAGATGGAACTTATGACAATATTGACTTAGATTACGACAATGATGGGATTGCTAATTGTACTGAATCGTATGGTAATTTAGATTTAAATCTTTTGAATACAACCACAGGAACTATTACTAGTGGTAATTATTCAAATTCTTTTACGGGATTAATTACTACAGCCGGAACAGCTTTACCAACAACAAACCCTTTTATTGGAGCTGTTGATGGTAGCTTTATAACTAATCCTGCTATCGGTATTGGAAACTCTGTTTCTTATGAAATGAATTTTTCTCAACCGGTAAGTTTATCTATGGAATATGTAAGTACCGCAAATTCAACTGATTTATTATCCTCCACTGGCGAGTTTATTATACAATGTGCTATCAATAAAACAATAACCATTCTAAACCCAACCGGTCAACTATTAATTGATACCAATTATGATGGTATTTATGAAAGTGGTGTGACTGAATATTCGTCTTTTCAAATTCGATTTCGTTTAAACAGTACGATTCCATTAGCTGCCGGAAGTGGAACTTTTAAACTCAAATCCTATTTAACAGATTTTCTATCGATCAAGCATATCAACATTTCTGAAGGTTCTTCAAAAGCTACTTTCAAGATTTTAGCCACTTGTGTTCCTAATGATTCTGATAGTGATGGTATTCCTAATCAATTTGATTTAGATAGTGATGAGGATGGAATATCAGACAACATTGAAGCACAAGGGCAGAACTTCATTGCTTTCAACCCTATAGATGCTGATGGAAATGGAATTAGTGATGTTTATGGAAATGGTCTTTTTCCAATAGATACAGACGGAGATGGAGTGCTAAATTATGTAGATTTAGACAGTGATAATGATGGAATATATGACTCCGTAGAAACAGCAATCGACACAAACGGAGATGGCATCGGAAATTATCTTACATTGGACAGTGACGGAGATCTATGTAATGATGTTATTGAAGCAGGATTTATAGACGAAAATTCAGACGGATTATTAGGGAACGGGTCTATTGTAGTGAATAGTTTTGGCGTTGTCACTAATGCTCCAAACGGTTATACGCCTCCAAATTTGAATTACATTATTGGTGCACCAATTGCAATTACTGCACAACCGCAAAATCAATTCACTTGTAATACACAAAATTCTTCGTTTACTTTTACCGGAACTGTTTCTGATAGCTATCAATGGCAATTGAGTACAAATGGCGGTGCAACTTGGTCTGTTATATTTAATTCTGCTGTTTACTCAGGAGCAACAACTACAACCTTACAAATAACCGGAGCAACAACTTCAATGAACAATTATCGCTATCGGGTTTTGTTAAACAGAGTTGGAAACAGTTGTGGATTATTATCTGATGGAGCAACATTAACAGTATATCCACTACCCGTTCTAACATCACCGGTTTCTATTGTGCAATGTGATAATGATGCTACAAATGATGGAATTTCGGAAGTGAGTTTAATTCAGAAAAATGATATAATTTCTGCTAATGCGGCTAATGAAATTTTTACTTATTTCACAACACAACTTGCCGCTCAAACTAATAATTCGGCCTTTCAAATTTCAAATCCTTTAACCTACAATACAGGTAATACAACTGTTTGGGCTCGGGTAGAAAACAGTGATGGTTGTTTTGAAGTAGGACAAATCGATGTATTTGTTTCTGCTACCCAAATTCCAAATTCATTTATTAGGAAATTTTCAAAATGTGACGAATATTTTGATGTCGTTAATGATGACAGAGATGGTGTCTCTCAGTTTGATTTCAGTAGCGTGACAGCTGAAATCAGTGGTCTATTACCAACAACAACTCCATTCACAATTAAATATTATAAAACAGAAACAGATGCTTTGGCGGAAACAGATATTAATGGTAATTCATTGGAAATTAATCCATCTAATTATCAAAACATTGGCTTTCCCGGATTCCAACAAATTTGGGTTCGAGTAGAAAGCTCATTAGACAATGCCTGTTATGGTTTAGGACCTTTTGTGGAATTAACGGTTGAAGAACTTCCGGTTGCTAATCCAATTCCTGATTTTATTTCTTGTGATGATAACCAAGATGGTAAATTCCCTTTCAATACAAGTTCAATTGAAA
>JAKLIC010000190.1 GCA_022709825.1 Bacteroidota bacterium
AAATCATGAAATATATATTATTTGCTGATTTTAAATCGATGGATGAATTGCAAAACATGACATCTCCCATCAATACTTTTAAATCAATTGGTGCAGGAGGAAGTGAAGAGTTAACTAAAAATAATCAGTTAACTAATGATGCGTTGACAACCTTTTCTTATGATGGGAAAATATTTAAAAAGACAGTTCAAAAAACTAATTTTAAAGAAGAATTTAAAGAAGCTTTAAAAAAAGAAAACAGTACTGATGAAGATATAGATGTAGAAGAAATTGCGGAAGGGTTAGATGAATCTATGAATATGATTTTTGAGCAATCCAGTTATACAATAATATATCAATTTCCAAAACCTATCAAAAGTGTTTCTGCTGAAAATGCTGTAATTAGTGATGACAGAAAAACCGTAACTATTCCTTATCAAATGAAAGATTACATGAGTAATCCTGAAAGTTTAAATTTTGAAATAAATTTTGAATAGTATGAACAAAAAAATTCAACTTCAAGATTTAGGCTCAAAAGACTATAAACTAACTTGGGATTACCAGGAAGAATTGTTTAAAAAAATTGTTGACATTAAAATTTTGAACAGAAGAGAAGGTACGGAAATTGAAACACCAAACTATTTTCTTTTTGTAGAACATCCTCATGTATATACGTTAGGTAAAAGCGGTGATATTTCAAATTTACTGCTTTCTGAAAAACAATTAGAAGCTAAAAAGGCAACTTTCTATAAAATTAATCGCGGAGGAGATATTACGTATCATGGTCCCGGACAAATTGTTGGTTATCCAATTATTGATTTAGAAAATTATTTTACCGATATTCATAAATATTTACGGTTTTTAGAAGAAGTCATCATTCTAACATTAGCCGAATATAATATAATAGGAAAAAGAAGTGAAGGTGAAACAGGAGTTTGGTTGGATGTAGGCACTCCTTTTGCTCGAAAAATATGTGCGATGGGTGTTCGGGCTTCTCGCTGGGTTACCATGCATGGTTTTGCTTTAAATGTGAATGCCGATTTAGGCTACTTTGATAATATTATTCCCTGTGGCATTCGTGGAAAAGCAGTAACTTCTTTACAGGTCGAACTCGGTGTTGAAAAAGTAGAGGAAGACCAAGTGAAAGAAAAAATAGTAAAACACTTTTCTAATTTATTTGAGGCTGAATTTATAAATCCAATTTCAATTGATCAGGTAATAATTTAAAGGTCATTCGGTGGTATTTGGTTGTTCCGTATTTTGCAATTGCTTCTCGATGTTCCTTGGTAGGATAACCTTTGTTTTGTTTCCAATTATACATAGGAAATTCTTCATGAATTAGATTCATGAATTCATCTCGATAAGTTTTAGCTAAAACGGAGGCTGCAGCAATACTTACATATTTACTGTCCCCTTTAATTATGCTTGTAGAGGGAATAGATTTTAAAAGTTCTGTTTCTTTAGGAGTAAAAATCTTACCATTTTTTTGAATCATTCCTAATTTTCCATTTAATGGTCTGTTTCCATCCACAATAATATAGTTTGGAATTGTCTTTAATTTCAAAATACTTTCCTGCATAGCTTTCATGGAAGCATTCAAAATATTTATTTCATCAATTTCTACATTATATATATGTGTAACAGCAAAAGAAATAGCAGTTTCCTCAATAAAGGGCCTTAATTCAAATCGGACTTTCTCGGACAACTGCTTAGAATCGTTTAGTAATTCAAAATATTTTTCAATCAAATTAGCCTCGTTTTCTTGTCCAAATCGTAAAGGGCCTATCACTGCAGCCGCGGTCACCGGTCCGGCAAGACATCCTCGGCCGGCTTCATCTGTGCCGCATTCAAATTCATATTCCGAGTATCTAAATTTTAACATAAAAATAGTTTAATAAAATGAGAATTGTCACGCAACCATTTCTGTTTTAAAGCATCTTCTAATCAAGTTTGTGCCATAACAACGAACTAACTGCAAAATTTTTAACAAAAATAAATAATATTATTCCGAAGTAATATTTGTTTATTTAAGAAATTATTAGGAAGTTTGCGGAATAACTAACTCAAATAAATTTAATATGAGATCGAAGTTCAAATGGATTTTTACGCTTTTACTAGCGTTTTCAATGCAGTTTTCGTTCGCACAAGAGAAAACTGTATCAGGTACTGTTACTGATGCTAGCGGTATGCCGTTGCCAGGTGCAACAGTTGTTGTTAAAGGTACAAGTAGAGGTACATCAACAGATTTTGATGGAAAGTATTCCATTAAAGCAAGTGTAGGTGAAACGTTAGATTTTTCTTTCGTTGGCTACAAAGCAGTTTCTGTTAAAGTAGCAGCATCTAACGTAGTAAATGCTACTTTAAAAGATGACACTGCTTTAGATGAAGTTGTAGTAACGGGTGCTTTTGGTGTTAAGAAAAAAGAAAAAGCCGTAACCTATGCTGCACAATCTATTAAAGGAGAAGCAATGACTGAAGCCAGAGAGGCTAACTTAGTGAATGCTTTATCGGGTAAAGTTGCCGGGGTTCAGGTTACAAGTTCTTCAGGTTCTGTTGGAGCTTCTGCCAGAATTGTATTAAGAGGAGCTTCTTCTATTACAGGAAACAACCAACCGTTGTTTGTTATTGATGGTGTTCCATTTGATAACACAAACTATGGTAATGCTGATTCTAGTGGTGGTAGAGATTTGCCAAACGGTGCTGCCAGTATTAATCCTGACGACATTGAAAGTATCAATGTTTTAAAAGGACCTACTGCTGCTGCATTATATGGTTTAAGAGC
>JAKLIC010000191.1 GCA_022709825.1 Bacteroidota bacterium
CACCATCTTTAGTCACTGTTGGACCTCCAAATGATTTACTGATGGTTACATTACGTCCTTTTGGGCCTAAAGTTACTTTTACTGCATTAGCTAATGCGTCTACACCACGTTTTAAACCGTCACGTGCTTCTATATCAAATTTTATGTCTTTTGCCATTTTGAAATTGTTTATATTGTTTAAAGTTTAAGCATTTAAAGTTTTTCTAAAGACTCAATACTTAGTGAGATTTATATGATTGCAAGAATATCATCCTCACGCATGATTAGGTAATCTTTACCTTCTAATTTTAAATCTGTTCCGGCATATTTGCCATAAAGAACGGTGTCACCAATTTTTACTGTCATAGTGTAATCTTTTTTGCCGTTTCCAACAGCGACAACTGTTCCTCGTTGAGGTTTCTCTTTAGCAGTGTCCGGAATAATAATTCCTGATGCAGTGGTTGTTTCGGCTGCTGCCGGTTCCACTAAAACGCGATCTGAAAGGGGTTTAATGTTTACTGACATAAATATTTATTTTTTATTTAATTAAATTTAATGCTTTACTATTAGTCAGAAATTATGCCAATTGCTAGTAACTGACATTTTTTCAGTGAATTCAAATACTAGATATTCAAAAAAAAATCCCGAGTTATCGGGATTTTTTCTATATAAATAAATAATATTATTCTGGTTTTGGTGCTGTTTCAGCCGGTGTTGATTCTACGGGTGCCGGAGTAGTAGCAGGTTTTGCTGTTTCTGTAGTAGCCGGTGCAGAACTTTTGTCAATTTTAACTGTTCCGTCACCATCATTAAAAGCTAAACTAGAAAGCATAATCAATGCAATCAAGATAATGCCTAATGTCCAAGTGCTTTTATCTAAAAAGTCGGTTGTTTTTTGAACGCCACCTATTTGTTGTGAACTGCCAAAAGTAGATGATAAACCGCCACCTTTAGGGTTTTGAACCATAATTACTACGATAAGTAAAAAACATACTACTGTTATTAATACTAAAAAAACTGAAAATCCCATTGCTATTGATTATTTTGTTGTAAAATTTTAATGTCTTTAATTCGGTCTGCAAAGAAAATACTTTTTTCCGGATATTTCAAAATTAATATTTCATAAGCTTGAATTGCTTTTGAAAATTTTTTTTGTTCTAAATAAACTCGAGCTAATGTTTCAGTCATTAAGTGTGTTGTATCACTAATTTCAATTGATTTCACGGGGGTTTCAACAACTTCTCGTGCCGGAGTTATTTTAGGATTTGTTTCAATAAACTTGTCAATAATTTCTAATTTCTTTTGTTTATCTGAAACATTTCCTACTTTTTCATCTTCTTTTTCTATTGGTTTTGCCGAAAATAACGGTTTTGAAACCTCAGTTTTTCTCTCAATTGGATTAATACTTGCTAATTGTAACCATTCCTGAAAAGAATGTTGCTCGTTTTGAGTAAACGAAATGGGTTTACCAAGTTGTAATTTTTCTTCAGCTATCGTATTCTCTTCAGCAATTTGTTTGTCATTTGTTATGTCAACAGAAATTACCTCATTTACTATTTCTACCGGTATTATTTTTTCTTCAGGTTCGCTATTATTTACAGTAGTTTCTAGCTCTTCCACTTTAATAAATTCAATATCTGCAATTGGTTCAAATTCTACAGTCGGTAAAGTGGATTCTTCAACATCCTGAATTTCAATGACGTTATTGGTTTCAGTGAAAATAGCATAATCAATATTGCTTTCAACAACTTCAATATCCATGAGTTGAGCTAATTTTTGCTCATAAATATCTTTTTCAATGATAGTAAATTCATCTGATGTAATGAAGTCAAATAAAACACTTCGATCAGTTGTATGAGCAGCAGTTTGCTTTAATGCAAAGTTGTATTTATAACTGTCTTGGTTGTATAAGCCTTTTAAATATAAGGCACGAGCACTTTGAAAGAAAGGAAAACTGTCAACCACTGTTTCTAATGCCTTGGCTTGTTTTTCATTTACCGCATTCGGGTTATTGAGCAGATATGTGTATTCGGATAAATTCAAATTTTGTTATCGGTTAACTTTTAGATTCCTATTCAAAGTTAGAAAAAATTAACAATACCTGGCAATTTAAAACTAAAAACTACCATTTTGCTAAAGAGGCATTAAAAATATCTTGTGTAATGCGTTCAAAAATATCATCTTTGGCAGCTTGTAAAGTGCTTCCAACCAGTTGACTACTTGCCGGATAATCATGGAAAAAAGTAAAAGGTTTTTCAAAATTATCTTCTTCTTTTTTTGTATTGGTAAATCGCACGTTGACGGTCATGGTTAAACGGTTTTGAGCTGTTTTTTGATCAGCAGTAGCTGTCATCGGAGAAATTCTATAACCGGTAATTTCGCCTTCATAAATTAAATCTCCGCCTGAATTTGTTAGACTTAAATTGGTTTGATTTTGAATTAAATCTTGTAATGCTAAGGTGAAATCCCGTTCAATTCCCGGTTCAATTAATTCGGCATTATTCTGAAAATAATTAACCTGAAATGTTTTAGCATCAATTTTTCCTGTGCCGGTAAAATTATAATATTTACAACCGTTTATGGAAAACAGAATAATTATCAATAAACTAAATTGAATGGATTTTTTCATATTTTTTTATAAATCAAATTGTTTAATTTTTCGGTATAATGTTCGCTCAGAAATTCCTAATTCATCAGCTGCCGCTTTACGTTTTCCTTTGTTTCTGTCTAAGGCTTTTTTGATGAGTTCAATTTCTTTTGCATCTAATCGCAATGTTTCTT
>JAKLIC010000192.1 GCA_022709825.1 Bacteroidota bacterium
CTTTCTTTTTGATAACAGCGTGTAGATTTTTCATTTATTCCTTTTGATTTCCAAATGTAAATTAAAATTCATATTGAAACAAAAGCTACCGGTATTATCTACCTTTTTACTTATTTTTGCACGATGATTTTAACAGATACACATACTCATTTATATTCTGATGAATTTGATTCAGACCGTGATGAAATGATTCAAAGAGCAATTTCAAACGGAGTAACACGTTTTTTTGTCCCTGCGATTGATTCAACGTGTACTCAATCGATGTATGATTTAGAAGAAAAATATCCACAAAATATTTTTTTGATGACCGGATTGCATCCTTGTTATGTCAAAGAAAATTATGCTGAAGAATTATCCTATATTGAAAATCAATTGGTTCAACGAAAATTTGTAGCGATTGGCGAAATTGGCATCGATTTGTATTGGGATAAATCTACACTGGAAATTCAAAAAATAGCCTTCAGACACCAAATTCAATTAGCAAAGAAATATAAACTTCCCATTGTGATTCACTGTAGGGAATCATTTGATGAAATTTTCGAAGTATTAGAATCTGAAAAAAGTGAAGAATTGTATGGAATATTTCATTGTTTTTCCGGAAATTTAGATCAAGCCAAAAAAGCAATTTCTTATCGTATGAAATTAGGAATAGGCGGGGTTGTTACTTTTAAAAATGGAAAAATAGATCAATTTATCAATCAAATTGATATTCAATATTTAGTTTTAGAAACAGATTCGCCCTATTTAGCTCCGGCACCTTATCGTGGAAAGCGTAACGAAAGTAGTTATGTGAAATTAGTAGCTTCAAAACTTAGTGAATTATATGGTGTTTCTATTGAGGAAATAGCACGAATTACAACAGAAAATTCAAAGTCGGTGTTTGGGATTTAATTAAATTATTCTGTAAAAAGTCACATTTTTTTTGTTCATTTGTAGATTAAAACACCAGTAAAATGTCAAAATTTGATCCGATTCGTCCTTTCTACGACAGTGAAGTAAACGAAGGAATCCGCTCAGTGCTTCACCATCCAATGATGAAGGCTTTGATGAATTTTACATTCCCGGATGTGGAAGAATCCGTTTGGAAAGAGCAATTATTAAAAACTCATTCTATTCGCGATTTTCAAGTTAATTTTATATATCAATCGGTTCAAAAGGTTTTGCAACGCAGTTCGGAGGGCTTAACAACTTCCGGTTTTGAAAAATTAGAAAAAAACACTTCCTATCTTTTTATTTCCAATCACCGCGATATTATTTTAGATACTTCTTTATTAAATGTTTCTCTTTATGATCATGGTTTAGTAATGACGGCCTCTGCCATTGGGGACAACTTAGTTAAGAAAGATTTTCTTTTAAAATTATCGAGGTTGAACCGAAATTTTTTGGTTTTACGCGGTTTACCCCCAAGAGAATTATTGCAGAGTTCTAAATTGATGTCGGAATATATCGGTCAATTACTTTTGCGTGAAAATCGTTCTGTTTGGATTGCTCAACGTGAAGGAAGAACTAAAGATGGAAACGATGCCACTCATCAAGGCGTTTTAAAAATGCTTGCCATGGGTTCCGACGAGGAGAATGTGATGGATTATTTTAAAAAAATAAAAATTGTTCCGGTGTCCATCTCCTACGAATATGATCCGACGGATGCATTAAAAATGCCGCAACTCATGGCAGAAGCCAATAACGAAATCTATATCAAAGAAAAAAATGAAGATTTTATTACGTTATTAAGCGGAATTATGGGGCAGAAAAAAAGAATACATATTCATGTAGGGGATGTTTTAGAAAAAGAAATTGATGAAATTAAACTTAAACAAGATAATTCTAATCGTCAAATTCAATGTTTAGCCCAAGTAATTGATGATTCTATTTTGAGTACATATCGTTTGTGGCCTACTAATTTTATTGCTTATGACATTTTACATAAAACAAATAAGCACAGTCATTTGTATACAGAAAACGAGAAATCACTATTCGAAAGACGTTTAGAACTAAAAATAGACAATACAAATCAAGTGATGGTAGATAGTTTTTTAGCAATGT
The DNA here is from genome assembly GCA_022709825.1 of Bacteroidota bacterium. Taxonomy (GTDB): domain Bacteria; phylum Bacteroidota; class Bacteroidia; order Flavobacteriales; family Flavobacteriaceae; genus Flavobacterium. The sequence continues at coordinate 2,044 of JAKLIC010000192.1, forward strand.
ATTCTAATCCGGTCAGTAATAAGTTGAATTATCACGATGCACTCTAAGGCAAATATTCTATTGTTGTATACCGGTGGAACCATCGGAATGATGAAAGACTTTGAGACAGGTGCTCTAAAGGCGTTCAATTTCAAAAAGTTGTTGCAGCGAATCCCAGAATTGAAACAATTGGATTGTACTATTGAAACACTATCTTTTGAAAAACCAATAGATTCTTCTAATATGAATTTGCAACGTTGGGTTGAAATGGCAGAAGTTATAGAACAAAAATATGAAGAATTTGATGGGTTTGTTATTCTACATGGTTCAGATACGATGTCCTATTCAGCTTCAGCATTAAGTTTTATGTTGGAAAATTTATCAAAACCGGTCGTTTTTACCGGTTCACAACTCCCTATTGGCGATTTAAGAACGGATGCTAAAGAAAATTTAATAACGGCTATTCAAATTGCCTCACTTAAACAAAAGGGTAAACCTGTATTTAGAGAAGTTTGTTTGTATTTCGAATATAAATTATACCGAGGAAATCGAACTACAAAAATTAATGCAGAGCATTTTAATGCCTTTCGTTCACCTAATTTTCCGCCTTTAGCTGAATCCGGAGTACATTTAAGGGTTAATCAAGAAACCATTTTAACTAAAATTTCAACTAAAAGATTAGTTGTTCATAAAGAAATGGATTCAAATGTTGTGATTGTAAAAATG
>JAKLIC010000193.1 GCA_022709825.1 Bacteroidota bacterium
AAAGAAAACAAGGCTGATATTTTAATTATGGACATCAACATGCCGCATAAAGATGGCATTGAAGTTTTAAAAGAATTTTCTGTTAGTGGCTACACTTGTCGCGTTATCATACTTTCCAGTTATGACGATTTGAAATTAATTAAAGAGGTGTTGAAATTAGGAGCAACAGGTTACCTATCTAAAGAATGTGCCGGCGAAAGTATTGTTGAAGCTATTGAAGTGGTTGCTTCCGGAAGAGAATATTTTTCTAAAAACATACAAGACAAAATTTTCAGTTCATTTTCAGGTAATCATACAGTGGCATCTAATCAAGATGTTCATATGAGTAATGTCTTAACCGAACGGGAATTAGAAATACTCAAGTTAATCTCCTTGGAATACAGTGGGAAAGAAATTGGCGAAGAACTTTTTATCAGTGCCAATACCGTAGAAACCCACCGCAAGAATTTAATCAAAAAACTAAATGTAAAAAACACTATTGGATTAGTAAAATATGCAATTAAAAACAACTTAATCAAACAATAATTATGGAACTTTTAGGCACTTACACCATTACAAGAATTGATGAAAAAAACTACACTTTAGTTTATGAAATTCCGGACAATTGCGACTTTTCTGTAGCGGACAAAGACGGAGTTTATGCTATCACTATTGAATTAAAACCCGGACAAACAGAACCCTCTTTAAAATATGTAACGGAAACACTTAATTGTGAGGCTTTTGCCGGCATAATTGATGTTAAATTTATTCAGCAGGATTATGAAAATTTAGGGGCTACTTATTCAACAAGACCTAAAGTTAAAATAAATATCAATGAATAAACACTTCTTTTTTTTCTTTTTAATAGTATTCAATGTGTCAATTTTTGCTCAGCCTAAAATTGATTCGGTAGATTATTATATGGAAAAAAACGAGTTAATTAAAGGATTAAATTATGCTAAAACTAAATCAGAATATTATTTTCAAGAAAATCAATTTGATAAATTCTGTAGAATATCGGTCAAGAAAGCCAAAATTTATGGTGGATTAAACGACCACGATAAAGCTTTGAGTACGCTTTATAAAGCATTAGCAGTTTCTGATAAAAATAAACTAAAAGGTAATGCTGAAATTTTAGAACAAATAGGAACCCGTTATTCAATAATCAGAGATTCCACTAAAGCTTTTAAAAATTACTACAAAGCATTAAACATAGGCTTAAAAGAAAAAGACACTGCCAGCTTAATTCATGTTTATCATAATTTATTTCGATTGAATACGGAAAAAAATTTAGACAGTTGCTATAAGTATATGGTCAAGAAATATGAATTAGATAGAGGTTCAAAATCTATTTCAGGAATTTCATTTAGTTATAATAATTATTTCTGCTATTATACCCTCAAAGGGGAACCTGAACTTGCAAAAACTTATTTAGATAGTTGTTATAACTTCTCCTTGAAACATAAATTGAATAAATCTATTATTTCTTCATTGAGCAATTTAGGTTATTATTACATGGAAACCGAAAAAGACTTTAAAAAAGCCTTAGCAATCTATGATAAATTATTACTTGATTACAAAAAAGAATTCAGCACTCTTGATTTTGTAGATATATATCTAAATTTAGTGTATGCCTATGAACAGCAAAAAGATTATAAAAGAGCCAATTATTACAATACTTTGCACCAAGAATATAAAGAAAAATTATACAATGAAAAAATAAACGATAAAGTTCGGGAAATTGAAACTAAATATGCAATTGACAAAGTTGAAAATGAATTCAATGAAAAATCAAGACATTTAGTTGAAAACGAAAATCGAAACAAAAAAATAATTTTCATTTTCGTGGCTCTGTTTGGATTTAGTTTGGTGCTATTTTACTTTTTCTACCAAAACTTACAACTCAAGCAAAGGAATAAAATTAAAGAACTCGATAGCGAAATTCAAGAAAATATTATCAATGCATCCATCGACGGACAAGAACTGGAACGCAAAAAATTAGCTGAAGTGCTTCACGACAACATTAGTGCGTTGCTATCCTCTGCCAGTTTGCACTTATCGGCATTTTTAGTTGGTCAGAATAATCACCAACCGGAAGAAATTCTAAAAGCTAGGTCTTTACTTAAAGAAGCTCATGACAAAGTACGCGATTTGTCCCATGAATTAGTACCGCCCGTATTAGCCAAGCTCGGATTATACCATGCTATTCAGGATTTGTGTGAAAAGAATTCCAATTCTATTATCTATTTCACCTTTAACTATTATGGCTCTAATGAAAAACGCTATAACGAAGAGTTTGAAATTAAAGTTTATTTTATCATCACTGAGCTGATTAATAATATTTTAAAACACAGCAAAGCGACCATAGGAAATATTACTTTAGAAGAACGGAACAACCAACTTATTATTAATATCGAGGATAACGGTAACGGGTTTGACAGCACTAAAACACAAGCAGATGGTTTTGGCCTTACCCAAATTAAAGCTCGTGTAAAAAGCTTAAAAGGCAGAATCACAATCAGTTCTAAAATTGATACCGGCACATTGATTTATATCAAACTACAAATTCCACAACGTTAGATTTTCTTTTCCATTTCGATAATCTCCAAGTCTTTGATTTTTGCTCCGTCAATGACAAAACGCAACATCGTTCTTACTTGATGAAACCCACTGATACCCGCAGCACCAGGATTCATGTGTAATAAATTCAACGATTTATCAAATTGAACTTTTAAAATATGCGAATGGCC
>JAKLIC010000194.1 GCA_022709825.1 Bacteroidota bacterium
TATGTCGCCGCCTTCTTTTTAAAATCCTCATCATTTAGTTGATGAGGATTTTTTTGTTATATATTTTTTAGAAAAAATTTATTCTCGAAGAAATGAATCAATATTAAACCTTTGGTTTAATGAAAAATACAGTAATTAATTTAAGTAATCTAAACTACAATAATTAAATGTTTTTTAAGGCTTGAAGCATATGAAACTAGTTGTTTAGTTTAATTCATAATTAACCATGAACAGTTTCTTTTTTACCATAGTTTGAAATAAGTTCTCCTTCGAATTCTAACCATTCTTGCCAACGTTTTTCTACATCTATTTTTTCAGAATACTTACGGGCAAAGTTTAAAAAAGTGCTATAATGGTTGGCTTCACTGATCATGAGTTTAAAATAAAAATCAGCTAATTTTTTGTCTTTGATGTTTTTGGACAGCACTTTGAAACGTTCGCAACTCCGAGCTTCAATCATAGCTGCAAAGAGCAATCTCTCAATTAAAGCATCATTTCTTGTTCCACCTTTTTTGGTAAATTTAACGAGCTGGTTGACATAATCGTCTTTTACTTCTCGACCAAACTCAAAGCCACGTTCTTGAATGATGTTGTGCACCATTTGAAAATGTTCCATTTCTTCGATGGCAATTTTGGCCATTTCGGTTACTAATTCAACATTTTCAGAATTGTTGGTGATGATGTAAAGTGCGTTAGAAGCTGCTTTTTGTTCGCACCAGCAATGATCGGATAAAATTTCTTCGAGGTTTGATTCGGCAATATTGGCCCAACGTGTGTCGGTTTTGAGTTTTAATCCTAACATGATTCACTTGATTTGATACAAAAATAATGCTTTTTATTTGAATAGAATTGGCTCATTAATTACTATTTTAGTGCGATGAATGCATTTGAAAATAAAAGGATTTTAATTATTGGTTTTGTGTGGCCGGAACCGAAATCATCGGCTGCCGGAAGTAGGATGATGCAATTGATTTCTTTTTTTAAGGAAAAGGGAGCAAAAATTACTTTTGCCAGTACAGCTGCCGAATCTGAATTTTCAGAAGATTTGGAAGGTGTTGACCAAAAATTAATTGCATTGAATTGTACTTCGTTTGATGATTTTGTGTCAGAACTACAACCAGATTTGGTTTTGTTTGATCGATTTATGACGGAGGAACAATTTGGTTGGCGAGTAGCAGAACATTGTCCGAATGCTTTGAAAATGTTAGATACGGAAGATTTGCATTGTTTACGGGAAGCGAGACGTTTAGTGGTTTTAAAGCATAAACCGTTTGAGTTGAACAATGATTTAACAAAGCGTGAAATTGCGAGTATTTTTCGTTGTGATGTGACGTTAATGGTTTCGGAATTTGAAATGGAATTGTTGCAAACGTATTTTAGAGTGCCTTCGTTTTTATTGTTTTATTTGCCGATTTGGGTGGAGAATGAAACACTAGATTTACCAAGTTTTGAAGAAAGAGACGATTTTGTATTTATTGGAAATTTTTTACATGCTCCTAATCACGATACTGTTATCTATTTAAAAGAAGAGATTTGGCCATTATTATCTAAAAAATTTCCCGAAGCAAAGTTGCAGATTTACGGTGCTTATCCTACACCAAAAATAAAATCATTGCATCAGCCGAAGCTGAATTTTTTTGTTCATGGTCGAGCCGAAAGTTCGTTCGAAGTGATTTCTAAAGCAAGAGTTCTTTTGGCACCCATTCGTTTTGGTGCCGGAATTAAAGGAAAATTGTTGGAAGCCATGCAGTTTGGCACTCCGAGTGTAACTTCAATAATTGGTGCAGAAGCAATGAACGGCGATTTTTTGTGGAATGGTTTTATTACCGATTCACAGGAAGATTTTGCTGAAAAAGCGATAGAATTTTACCAAAACAAATCAATTTGGGTGAAAGCTCAGCAAAATGGTTTTGAGATTATAAAGAATCGTTTTTCGAAAGATTTGTTTGAAAATACTTTTCTAGAATTTGTATTGGATAAGTTTGAAAATTTGGGAAACTACCGAAATGATAATTTTACCGGTTTATTATTGATGCATCATTTTTTGCAGAGCACGAAGTATATGGCGAAGTGGATTGAGGAGAAGAATAAACAATAAAAAAGCGAGTTCAATTTGAGCTCACTTTTTTATTGTTTATTCGGCTAAATCTATGCCAACATAGTCACCGGATTTTCTAAATAAGTTCGCAACGTTTGTAAAAATTCAGATCCTGTTGCACCATCAACTGTTCTATGGTCACATGCTAAGGTAACTTTCATGGTGTTGCCCACAACTATTTGTCCGTTTCTTACCACCGGTTTTTCGATGATTGCACCAACTGAAAGAATTGCAGAGTTTGGTTGGTTGATGATTGAAGTAAATTCAGTAATACCAAACATTCCTAAGTTAGAAACTGTGAAAGTACTACCTTCCATTTCCGCAGGTTGAAGTTTTTTGTTTTTTGCTCTTCCTGCTAAATCTTTCACGGCTGAACCAATTTGAGTTAAACTCATTTGGTCTGTGAATTTCAAAACAGGGACAACTAAACCGTCTTCAACAGCTACTGCAACGCCAATGTTTACATGATAATTAATGACAGTTGCTTCTTCCTTCCATTGAGAATTTACTCTTGGATGTTTTTTCAACGCCATTGCACAAGCTTTTACGACCATATCGTTAAACGATACTTTCGTGTCAGGAATTGAATTTATAGTTGCTCTTGATTTCATTGCATCGTCCATAGC
>JAKLIC010000195.1 GCA_022709825.1 Bacteroidota bacterium
CGTCTGTGGTGATTTCCACTTTCTTTTGGCTCTTCCTTGTTGTTTCTGTTCTTTTAGGAATACTAATCATTTTGTTTTCTGAACCAATTAGTTATTTTGTGTTGCGGAATGATGAGTATGCTTTCTACATTAAAATTTTCGGATTGATATTGCCATTTGTTGCGTTGCAATCGTTTATGACCTCTGTTTTTAACGGATTGTTGTGGTTTAAGAAAATTGTTTTTCTACAAATTGTATCATCTGTTGTGGTTTTCATCGCAACTGTTTCATTAATATATTACCATCGCCTTGAAGGTGCTTTTATTGCGATTGCCCTAGCTGATTTTATACTTTTCTTAATTGTATTATTTGTTGCTTTTCAAAACAAAGCTTTTCTGCAATTTGATTTGCAATACATTATAGCCAAAAAGCATTTTTCCGTAATTCGTGATTTTTCAATTATGGCTTTGTTAAGCGGAATTATTGTTCCTTTAAATTTTATTTTAATACGTAACCTGATTATTGATTATCATTCCATTCAACAAGCAGGGATTTGGGATGCAGTAAACAGAATATCTGGATTTTATATGCTCTTTTTCACGACAGGACTTTCATTCTATTATATCCCTAAGTTATCGTCAATTCACACAAATGCTGAGTTTAAAGGAGAATTAAAAAACTATTTCAAAACGATTATACCATTATTCATAGTTGTAGTTTTGTTGTTCATTTTTTTTAAAGATATAGTCATTCAAATCGCATTGACTGAAGAATTTCAAGAAGTAAAAACGGTGCTGTTTTGGCAGTTGTTTGGTGACTTTTTAAGACTTTTAACCCTCGCTTTCGGTTACCAGATTTTAGTAAAAACAATGATGAAAAAATATATTGCAGTCGAACTGCTTTTTAATATTTCTTATTTTGTTTTGTCCTATTTTATGATACAAAAATCAGCTGTAACGGGTGCATTACAAGCGTATTGTATCGCCAATTTTATAACGTTCTGTTTGGTGTTTTGGATGTTTAGAAATACTCTTTTTTCTAAAAGAAATTAATTGCTATTCCAAGTTTCAGTATACTTCTCGGCAATCTTCACATAATCATGTTCCTTTTCAACAAAAGCTCGTGCATTTTTCCCAATCTTGATAATTTCCTGCGGGTTTTCAATTAAAAATGATAATTCTTTTACCAATTCATGCACATCCGGTAAAGCATTGATGGCAACTCGATCTGTTAACTGATAATAATCAACAAACGCTTGTTCAGCACCGGTAAAAACAACTTTTCCTTTCGCCATTGCTTCTAACGCATTGTATCCTTGATCATAAGCATACACTTGGTCCAAAAGAATATGAGCTTTGTTATATAACTGAATATATTTCTCATAAGGAATATTTTCCGTGATGATGATTTCTACTTTAGCAGCATATTTTTCATCAATAATCTTCAACGCTTCTTCAAAAAAGTGAATTCCTTTTTTAACATAATTGTGCCTGTTGATGCCTAAAAACAAAACAACTTTATCTTTTATTTCCATAGGAATAAAATCAATTTTAGCACAGTTGATTGGATTCGGAATCAATCCGAGAAACTTCGCATTTCCTTCCAACGGAATTGCATAATCGAAATCAGTGGCAATGACACCTTTACTATTTTGATATAAATAATCATGTAACTTCAAATGACTTTTAGAAACATACCGCAGTATATAAGGATATTCATTACTTGCTTTTTGTTCTTCCAGATAGGGAGTAAGTATAGAGTACTTAAACTTTTTGTCTAGCATATATTGCACATTCACGGCATCGGCACCTGAGGAGAGTAAGAACAATTTGTTATTATGCAAAAGCAGTTTTTGAATCAAATAAATCTCAAAGGATGCAATGGTATTTATAGATGCTTCGTTAATGAACTGAATCACCTCAAACTTTTTCAGTTTAGGAAGTAAAAAATAAAACCGAATACCACGTTCAATAGAAGCAATATCAATCTTAAAGAATTTGTGCAAAGCTCTTCGCGGATAGAACAAAAGTTTCGATTTACTCCATTTCGCATCATACGAATAATCGTTGGGATAATTTTTAAAATCATCACCATCACTCACTAAAGTAACTTCATGACCAAGTGTCAAAAGTCCCTCTTTTAAAGAATTATGCAAACGGCTGTATTCGCCTATCAATAAGATTCGCATGAATCGATTATATTTGTATGAATTTAAACAAAAACGATTGCAAGATAAGAAAATTAAAATTGGATTGATAGGAACCAGCTTAGCTCATGGCGGAGCAGGAAAAATACTTGCTTTGTATTCCATTGGCTTCGAAAAGGCAGGGTTTGAAGTGCATACTATCCTGGTCAATTCAACTATTGATTTTGAATACAAAGGAAATTTAGTAGACTTAAGCAAGCATAAAAAGGGTTTCTTCAACCGATTGAATCGATTCTTGATTTTAAAAAAATACATTCAAAAGAATCAATTAGATTATTTAATAGATTTTCGGGTTCGCAATAAACCGCTGATGGAATGGTTACTCAATCAATTTGTTTTCAATTGTCGATATATTCCAACGGTGCATAGTTTTGAGTTAGATTTTTACTTTCCTAAAAATGATTTTTTGGCGAAACTGATTTATCGGAAAGCCTATAAAATTGTTACGG
>JAKLIC010000196.1 GCA_022709825.1 Bacteroidota bacterium
GTTCTAGCTAATAGTTCAGATTGTATCTCTTTGAAAGGGCTGAAAAAAAAGTAAATTGTCGCAACAAATAAACTCACAACTGTTGCAATTAATAAATTTTTGACTGATTTTTTCAGTAAGTCAAAATCGTAAATTGCTAATGCAAAACCTGCTCCTACAATTGGTCCCATTAACGGTGATATAAGCATTGCACCAATTATTACAGCTGTTGAATTTACATTTAATCCAACTGACGCAATGACAATGGCACAAGCCAAAACCCAAAGGTTTGAGCCACGAAATGATATATTGGTTTTAATCGTTTCTGCAACTTTTTCTTTTCGTTCTTCGCCGTTATGAAGGTCTATAAAATCAAAAAAATTACTAATCATAAATATATTTTTAAATTTTAATTACATTGATTATTTTTTTCACTTTCTTGAGTCTACATTAGGGTTGCAGGTAAACCCACATCAAACCCCTACTAAATCGCTCCCTCAAAATTAACCAATTAAATCAAACACAAACCGGTTAGCTTAAAAAAAATGCTAACCGAAAACCAACAGCAAAAAATCACCCACATCCACCCAAAAACAAACCCCGTTTAGAAAGCTCTAAACGAGGTCGTTTTTTATAATTAGTATGAAAATTTAGTTTTTTTAGTGAGTTGTGCAACGGTTACCTCTATTGCGTGCAGTAAAACTAATTAAAGTCAGCATTCGTAAGGTTGATGTTGAATTCCGTTAAGATGGTTGAATTCGTCGCTGGAAATGAAAATTGGGCAATTTGCACGGTACCATCTGCAAGAGTCTTATAGAATCTGATTTCCTGTCCTTCAAGTTTAGATACGTAGATTCGCCGAATGTATTCAATATTATTTTCATCCAGCCTTCCCAGACTAAACGGATGAAGTTGACCACTTATTTGGATAGGTAAGTTATCTACATCAGTCAGTGTAATTCTGAGGTCTACAGGATATAAATGAATAAATCCAAAATCGATTTGATTTTCACCACCAATATTTGTAATAAGTACAGGATCTTGATAGATCGTCCATACCTGATCAGTTTGTTCGCAGTGAATTTTATATCTTGAACCGTTTCCCGTTGTCGTAAACGTTAAATCATAATAACCTTCATTGTTAGTAATTGTAGAATCGATAAATTTAATAAAAACATCATAGGCACCACCATCAAAAGAAAAATCTCTCCTATACTCGCCTAGCTTGATTTTAAAATTCTCTATTGGAGTAGCAGCATCAAATATATCGTTTATATGGCCGGATACTCTAGTTTCAATTCCAGCTTCAATAGGTTTATCCTCGTCACAGCTGATGAAAATTAAAGTAATAATGAAGAAAAGATATTTTTTCATAAAATAATTTTTTATTTATTGCACACAATGTCACCCCGTCTAATCCCCCCCCTACTAAAAACCGCTCCCTCAAAAATAACCAATTAAATTAAACACAACCCATTAAAGCTAAGAAATAATACTTACCACAAACCAACAGCAAAAAATCACCCACTTCCTCCCAAAAACAAACCCCGTTTAGCAAACACTAAACGAGGTTGTTTTTTATAATTAGTATGAAAATTTAGTTTTTTTAGTGGGCTGTACAATAGCTACTTGTACTACCTGCTTTCCTTATTGTTGACATACTATTTTTATTTCATTTGTTTTAAATTTTTGTTTTAACCATTGGTCTATTTTATTTTTATCAAATTCTTTATTTGTGTCGTCTGTTTGATAAAGTAAAACAGTCATTGTTTTTGTTGAGTCTGTATTTGGGTTTATTATGTGTCTGCCAATAGATACATCTTTTAATTCAGGAAACAATATTGAAATCTCTTTTATTGTTTCCGTATTATCAATTTTGTATTCGCTTAGTTCACTTTGAAGGGTATTTATCAAAATGTCCTTTTCAGATAATATTTTATTTTGATTTCCTAATTCATTCAATATTTCTCCTTTTAAATCTTTTGTGTCTTGTTTGATATTGAGTTCTGTGTTAGGTATATCATATTGTTCAAGTTTTTGATTTAACAATTTCAGTTCTTCATCAGTAAATTTTTTTGTCAAAAATGCAAGTTCTATTTTTTTGGGGTTTGAATTAAACTTTATTTGTCTGAAAATTAATGTAAAGTTTTTGTTGATAAATTCATTTGTAATAAATTGCTCTACATTTTGACGATACTTTTTTTCTTCAAAAAGATTATAAGCCAAATAAAAACTCGGAATTATCAAAACTAAAATTAATACTGTAATCCCATATTTAATTAGCTTTTCAAACTTAGTATTTAATATTTTAACAACGGGGTATTTGAGATATCTTATTATTAAAAAAGTTGAAATACAAATAAAAAAACAATTGATACAATACAAATAAAAAGCTCCTAAAAAAAAAGGTAAATTCATTACAGCTAAGCCATATCCTGCTGTACAAAGAGGTGGCATTAATGCCGTTGCAATTGCCACACCTGGAATTGGATTTCCTTTTTCTACTCTTGTCAAAGCAATAACACCTACTAATCCTCCAAAAAATGCAATTAATACATCATAAATATTTGGTGATGTTCTAGCTAATAGTTCAGATTGTATCTCTTTGAAAGGGCTGAAAAAAAAGTAAATTGTCGCAACAAATAAACTCAC
>JAKLIC010000197.1 GCA_022709825.1 Bacteroidota bacterium
CCACACATTTGTCTTTTGCTCAAGACAAAGTTTCCACTTATAAATTTGGCCAAAATGGCATGGAACTGATTGCTCGTTCACCATCCGGAACTGTTATCATTAGTACATTCAATGCAAAAATGACCATTCGACAAGACATTGCTCGAAAAATTTATGACTTGTACAAAGACCACAAAATCTCTGGGAATACTAGGCTAACTGTATATGGCAAAGAGGCTAATGTAATGGGAAAATGTTACATAAAAACCAAAAACAACCTAACATCGGTTGAATTTTATTACGAAAAAGTGAGTTGGAATAACGGTTTGGTAGAGGTATATGAAAACATAAAAACTTCACATGAAGTAGTGGCAATGAAAACAAATTAAAGTTTATAAAAAACAAACTCCCGATAATTCGGGAGTTTTCTATGTTAAGAAACGTTGAATTAAGCTTTTTCGGCTGCATGAACTGGCTATAAACTGGCTCTGCAAACCGAAATAGATTTAGCAAATTTTTATTAATCAAGAAAACAAGGTCCAATTCAAATGATACTTTACATTTCTACCATCACCTGCTCTTATCAAAGCTCCAATTTCAAATAAAAATTGTAAATCTCGGGTTGCCGTTGCTTTTGAAGTTTTGGTGAGTGAAATGTATTTCTTGGCTGTCATTCCTCCTTCAAAACCTGACTTCCCTTTTTCAGTCATTTTTTGCAAGACTTTTGTTTGACGTTCATTCAATTGATGATGATAACGTTTAAAGAATAGGGCCTTTTCAACAACATACAGCACTGTTTCTTTTACTTCTTTTTGTGCTTCAATTAAAATTGTAAAAAAATAACGTAGCCAATCACTAACATCTTGTTTTCGTTGTGCTTGTTTTAGTGTCTCGTAATAGGCTTGTTTGTTTTCTTCAATTTTCTTGGAAAGACTAACTAAAATTGGCTTTTCAAGTGTTTCTGCCAATGCTTTTTCAGCTAAAGCTCTCCCTATTCGTCCATTTCCATCTTCAAAGGGATGTAATGTTTCAAAATACAAATGAACTAATGCGGAACGTAACATAGCTCTCCCAATTTGACCAATTTCATGGTAAGGAAAATGGTGATACCATTTTTCAAAACCAGTTAAAAGGTTTACTAATTCAGTAGATGGTGGTGCTTCAAAATGCACTTCAATCTTCCCTGTTCTACCGGAAATAATTTGCATCGGCTCTGTGCTGCTTCGCCATTCTCCCTCTTTCACCGTTTTGTCAAACTTCATTAACGTGCGATGCCATTCCTTTAACATAGCTAAGGAGAAAGAATGTTGATAATCCTTTCGAACCTGCAACATCAATGTTGAAATGGCTTGTGCTCTTTTATCTTTTGAAACAATAGGTGCATCTAAAATACCTAATTGTTTTTGCAAAGAGGACATGACAGCTGCTCGACTAAAGTATTCGCCCTCAATTTCAGATGTTTTTAAAGCTTCCGACAAAACAACTTGTAGCAATAGTTCGCTTTTATCTTCTTCGGATACATTTACAAACAATCCGTTAACTTCGCCAAATTCTGTGGCAAATTCTTGGATTTGACTTATAAAATCATCTACTTTAAATTGAAAATTAGGAAAATCAGTCTGTTGCCAAAAATAATCCATGAGCCGTTTATTTTTACTATTCGGCTCAAATATACAAAAAAAATGAGCCGATTAACGGAATTAATCGGCTCAAAATAACAAATCTATAACTCAGCTAACAGCTGCTGAATTTGCTTAATTTAATGTATCAAGAAAACGAATTGAAAACATGACCATTTTTTTTACTGTTTTAAACCCGTTAAGCTTAAGTAATACAAAAACTGATTTTTTAAAAATAGGTGATTTCACCTTTCAAACAAATTCAAAAGTGAGTATCAACTCAATTATTTTGCATAGCCATGATTTTCTGTACTAAACTAAACAATCTGCGAATCTGCAGCTAAAATTACCTATAACCATTAATAAAAAGGTTATGAATCTAATACCTTAATGATTAAAAAATATACAATTTTACAATCTTAAACAGTGTAATTTGTTGCTGAAATTATAAAAGAGGATAAAGAGTATAGCTAATTTAATATAACAAAAAACTCCCGAAAAAATCGGGAGTTTAAATATTGAAGTATCTTGTACAATTAAGCTTTTCCGGCGGCAATTAAATTCAATGCAGAACCGGCTACAAACCAACCTATTTGACTTTCGTTATAGGTATGATTGGCTAAAATGATATCCTTCGTTCCATCAGCATGAACAAACTCAAGGCTTAATGGTTTACCCGGAGCAAATTCCGTTAAGTCCAAAAAGTTAATGGTATCATTTTCCTGAATTTTATCATAATCCGCTTCGTTGGCAAAAGTTAAAGCTAACATACCTTGTTTTTTCAAGTTTGTTTCATGAATACGGGCAAATGATTTTACCAATACCGCTTTTACACCTAAGAAACGGGGTTCCATAGCCGCATGTTCACGTGAAGATCCTTCACCGTAATTGTGATCGCCCACAACAATCGAAGGAACACCGGTTGCTTTGTAAGCCCGTTGAACAGCTGGTACAGCATCATAAGTTCCGGTTAATTGATTTTTAACTTTGTTAGCTTCCTGATTGAACGCATTAACAGCTCCAATC
>JAKLIC010000198.1 GCA_022709825.1 Bacteroidota bacterium
ATGGGTGTGGCACTACCGTTATAAAAAAAATCAAATCCAAAAGGAGCTAAATGAGCACTTCCCGAAGTGTGATTGTCCCACGGAGCGGCATAAGCCGTTGTACCTCCGGTAATTTCATTGTAAATATCTAATTGCTCATTAAAAGAATAGGTACTTACTTGTGCTGAAGATATGTGTCCTATTAATAAAAACATACATCCAGCAACCAAAGTAAAAAACCGATTCATTTTAAACCCTTTCAGTTGAGGGTAATTTTTTTGAATAGTAAAATTGTTGTAAACCATATACACTTAAGTTTAACTCAATAACAGAGTCATTAATTCAATTGAATTTTTTTCGGTTAAATAGATTTTGGAATGGATAATAACTTAACTATCAGTTTTATCCACGTTAAAAATACATCAAATCAACAAACTAACTATTATTTTAAAATTAAAAAATTAACAATTCGATAAGTTGCACAAATCATCGATGAAATGCATGATTTGTGAAATCTATATCTTATAATTCTTATGTTTTAATAAATTAATGCTTTATTATCAGCCATTTAATATATCGCAAAGATTCCTAAAAATAAAAAACCCCACGAAATCGAGGGGTTTTAAACGGGTTTCTAATTGATTGTTTAGTATGTTGACTGCATACTAAACCGTTGCGTTTACATAACCATCAGCTTTTTTCATGATAGAACGAATCAAAATAGTTTTTGTAGAAAAACCTGATTTTAAATACTGCTCTTTTTTAGAAATTAAAGAAGAACGGTTAATTGTAGTTGATTCTTTAACTGAAGTTACATTAGTTTCTTGCTTTGCCCCTGCAAACCAATTTGATATTTCGATAGAACTCATTTCAACAGTATTTACTTGAATCATCTCTTGAGCTTGTTCTTCAGTTACTAAAGAACTTTTTTCGTTAGTTGAAGTAGATTGTGAAAAAGCTACTGTTGAAAAAGCTACTAAAAGAATGGTTAAAAAAAATCTGTTTGTTAATGTTTTCATATTATGTGTAAATCGTTTTTGTTTTAATTCTGAAGTAAAAGTATCGGGTTAGCTACTCGAAACCAGATATTTTCGATAACCCGTATAAAAACTCGATGAAGTCACTCGTCGATGAAAAAGGGAAGTGTTTTTGTGTCGTTCGTCGACAAACATTGAAATAACAAGGCTTTCCAATGGTCGGAGAAATGTGCCGTTTGTCTGATAAGGCTCAAAAAAGCAAAAAACCCTTCAAGAAATTGGAGGTTTAGTAGTGTTTGAATCTTCATTGGATTGTTCCCTAAAGATTTTTGATACAAATTAAAGGTAATTGTAATACCTACCCTGTTTGTAACAAATTAGCACTAATTAATTTATGAAAATCAAAGTTGAAAATCAAAGTTGAAAATCAAAGTTGAAAACAAAAAAGAAGCCGTCTCTTAATTGAGACGGCTTCCTATAGTATTGTGAAGAATGTATTTCTTAGTGAACTACTTTTCTGGAAACGGTTTGTCCGTTAGTCGCTGTAATTTGAACAATCAATACCTGATTAGCTACTTGTGCTAAAGGAATTGTTGTTGTTGTTGCATTCACATTATTTTTTTCAGTCAATAAACGACCTCTGATATCATATACTTTTACACTAGCCATTGCTTCTACTCCTGAATTGACATTAATCACTTGATTTTTAGAATACACCACTACGCCATTTTCAAAAACAGGATTTTCAACTGATAATGGAGCTTGGTAAACAATTTCAAAACGGTTTTCAAAAACGCCTACTTCCGTTGCAAAACTGTAAGGTGCATTTCGTAAATCGTGTGAACTATTCAATACATTATCTTTCAAATAGATATTTTGTTCCACATCAGTAAACAAACCATCCACTTCATTGATTGAAATCGTATAAGTTCCGGCAGTATTTGTTTTAAAGCTTAACGGCACTATATCGGTAGCTGTAAAAGGAGCACGGTGTTGAACGGCTAATTCCGTTCCGTTTACGATAGAATTTAAAGCTAAACTACTGTCGTTGATATATGTCCCATCATAAGCTGAATCTAACTCATTGGTAGCTCCGATTTTATAGCCAACAGCCATTTTACCAACAATTACATCATTACTTTTTAAGTGTAACCAAATTCTTGATGCTTCTGCATCATCTGCATTTCTATAAAAAGTATTGTTGTTTGCTTCACGTTGTAAGTTATTAAAAGCTAAACTACCTGCACTATTTGCTTCTACGATAAATCCTTGTCCGGGTTGAATGTTTTCATAGGTATGAGCACCATCATCATAAGCACCACCACTATACGTAACATAAGCACTACCAGCTGCACCATTTGTTTTTCTCCAGAAATACAAATTACCTGATATCAAACTACTATTGTCTGAAAGGAAAGTAGATATACTTATTGGTGATGGATAAGGATTTCCGACTGCATTATAACCATTTGCTGCAGCAGATAAACCAATGGTAATATTTCCACTGTTTGGCACACCTGTAAAAGTACCATTCCAAGTGGTTGGAGTGGTTGGGTGATTATCCGGTACTCTAATTAAATTGCCTTGTCCGTCTGTAAAATCATTTGTATTAGCTATAGCTGTATAAGTA
>JAKLIC010000199.1 GCA_022709825.1 Bacteroidota bacterium
AAAGAATAAAGAATTAGGGGTCAGTTAATAGTTATTTAGTAATGCAAAAAAGCAATTACAGATAATTGAAAACCGACAACAGAAAAAAAAAACAATGACAGAAGGAAATTTTGTAGACTACGTAAAAATATATGTTTCATCCGGAAAAGGAGGGAAGGGTTCTTCTCATTTGCACCGTGAAAAATTTATTGAAAAAGGTGG
Organism: Bacteroidota bacterium; assembly: GCA_022709825.1. Lineage (GTDB taxonomy): Bacteria > Bacteroidota > Bacteroidia > Flavobacteriales > Flavobacteriaceae > Flavobacterium. The sequence continues at coordinate 202 of JAKLIC010000199.1, forward strand.
TCCTGATGGTGGAGACGGAGGTCGTGGAGGTCATGTTTATTTAAAAGGGAACAAAAGTTTGTGGACACTATTTCATTTGAAATTTGTAAAGCATATTCGTGCCGGACATGGTGGAGATGGTGGGAGTTCCAGAAGTACCGGACATGATGGAGAAGATAAATTTATTGAAGTTCCTTTAGGAACGGTTGTAAAAAATCAGGAAACCGGTGAAGTTCTTTTTGAAATTACGGAACATGATGAGGTGAAAATTATTGCAAAAGGGGGAAAAGGCGGTCTTGGGAACTGGAATTTCCGTTCATCAACCAATCAAACACCTCGCTATGCTCAACCCGGAATGCCGGTGGAGGAAGCGGATGTGATTTTAGAATTAAAAGTACTTGCTGATGTTGGTCTTGTTGGTTTTCCAAATGCGGGTAAATCTACTTTACTTTCTGTTCTGACTTCTGCTAAACCTAAGATTGCTGATTATGCTTTTACAACCTTAAAACCAAACCTGGGAATTGTTGCTTATCGCGAGTTTCAGTCATTTGTAATGGCTGATATTCCGGGTATAATTGAAGGAGCTGCTGAAGGAAAAGGACTTGGACATTACTTTTTACGACACATCGAACGAAATTCAATTTTATTGTTTTTAGTCCCTGCCGATGCTGCCGATATCAAGAAAGAATATGAAATATTGTTAGATGAGCTTCGTCGATACAATCCTGAAATGCTCGATAAAGACCGTATTTTGGTGGTTTCAAAATGTGATATGTTAGATGAAGAGCTAAAAGCGGAACTTGAAAAACAAATGAAAAAAGAGTTTAAAGGAGTGAAGTATCATTTTATTTCTTCTGTGGCTCAACAAGGCTTACAAGAGTTGAAAGATATGTTGTGGAAAATGTTGAATGCAGAATAGTAAAAAAATACATATTTAGTACAAAAGCATCCCTAGAAGGATGCTTTTTTTATGGAATTCTAAAAATTAAGTTAAATAATACGATAACGTTATAGTTTTTCAGCTTGAAATTGAAATTGAAAACACAAAAAAAAGTATATTCGCAGACACTAAATTTTACACAAAAGATGAAAAAAATTATTTTAAGTTTCGTGGCATTAATTGCATTTGTTCCGGCAACAGTTTTTGCTAACGAAGGGATGTGGTTTTTGATGCATATTCAGCGATTAAATCACCGAGATATGCAAAAAATGGGATTGCAATTAACTGCTGAGGAAATATACAGCATTAATAATTCCAGTTTAAAAGATGCAATCGTTCAATTCAATGGTGGTTGTACAGCTGAAATGATTTCTAAAGATGGTTTGGTTTTAACAAATCACCATTGTGGATATGATGCTATTGCCGAATTATCGACAACTGAAAGTAATTATTTGAGAGATGGATTTTGGGCTCAAAATCGTAAAGCGGAATTGAAACCTAAGAGTTTATATGTGCGTTTCTTTGTTCGTATGGATGATGTTACAAAAAGAATGTTGGCTGTAGTTAATGATAAAATGACTGAAGCTGAACGTGAAGCAGCTATTAATCAGGAAACTGCTAAAATTCAAAAAGAGAATGATGGTGGCGGAAAATATACTGTTTCTGTTCGTCCATTTTTTCAAGGAAATGAATATTATTATTTCGTTTACCAAGATTATAAGGATGTACGATTAGTTGGCACACCTACAGAAAGCATCGGTAAATTTGGTGGAGATACTGATAACTGGGAATGGCCTCGTCACACAGGAGACTTCTCTATGTTTAGAGTGTATGCTGATGCAAACGGAAATCCTGCTGAATATTCAGAAAATAATGTTCCTTTAAACCCAAAACACCATTTACCAATCAGTTTAAAAGGAGTTAAAGAAAATGATTATGCGATGATTTTAGGTTATCCAGGAAGAACAAATCGTTGGATGCCAGCGGAAGGAATTGAGCAAAACGTAAAATATGCTTATCCTGCCTGGGTTGAGGGGTCTAAGATGGGTATGGACAAAATGAAAGTCCACATGGATAAAGATGCTGCCGTTCGTTTAATGTATGCTTCAAAATATGCCGGTGTTGCCAATTATTGGAAAAACCGTCAAGGTATGATTGATGCGTTAAGTAAATTTAAAACAGCGGATGCAAAACGTAAAAATGAAGCTAAATTTAATGCTTGGGCAAACAAACCGGCAAACAAAGCTAAATATGGTGAAGTAGTGCCAACCATCAATAAATATTATGCCATGACCAATGAAAAAGCTCGTCATGACAATTATTTGCAACAATTGTTGAGAACTAGTGCTTTTGGAACAATTTCCAGAGGGTTAGGAAAACAATTGGAAGGATATGCTAAAGCTGATGTGGCCAAAAGAGCCCAATTAAAACCGGGTT
>JAKLIC010000002.1 GCA_022709825.1 Bacteroidota bacterium
AAGATTAAACAATTTATGGAAGAGGAAAAAAGCAAAGAAAAATATCAATAAAAAACGAATCAATTATGAATACTCACGATGAAATAAAGTACCAAGAAGCTCTTAAACGAGTGAAAAAAATAAAAGGATTTTACACACATGCCATTGTTTATGTAATTATTAATTTGATGATAATCATTGTGAATTATCAAGATTTAGACCCGGGAGAATCTTATTTTCAGTATAAAAATTTCACGACACTTTTCTTTTGGGGAATTGGATTAGCAGCTCACGGATTTTCAGTTTTTGTACCACAATGGTTTTTAGGTAACAATTGGGAAGAACGTAAAATTAAAGAGTTAATGGATAAAGACAAGAATAGTAAATGGGAATAGTGTTCAACTTTTACCCATTCCCATAATCATTATAATAGTATGAGAATAATCATCATCGAAGACGAAAAACCGGCTGCACGATTACTGCAACGCAAATTAGAAAAGTTGGGATTGCAAGTAGACACACTTTTACATTCTGTTGAAGAGTCGCTGCAATGGTTTCAAAATAATGCACATCCGGATTTGATTTTTTTAGATATTCAATTATCAGATGGGTTGTCTTTTGAAATTTTTGAACAAATCGATATTAAAAGTGCGGTGATCTTTACGACTGCTTTTGATGAATATGCTTTACGGGCATTCAAATTAAACAGTATAGATTATTTGTTAAAACCCATTGACGAAGATGATTTGGAAATAGCTGTAAACAAATACAAATCAAGAAATCAAGCTTTACCTAATTTATCTCTGGATTTTGATATGATTAAACGAATGTTAGTAAATCCGGTTGAAAAAACATATAAACAACGATTTACAATTAAAATTGGAGAACGTCTCAAAATGATTCCGATAGAAGAAGTGGAATGTATTTATAGTGAAAACAAAGGGACTTATTTACACACCCTTGACAATCGTGATTATTTGATTGACGGTACTTTAGACCATGTCGAAACAGAACTGAATCCAAATCAATTTTTTAGAGTAAGCAGAAAATTCATTATTCCTTTAAAATCGATAAAAGATATTTTGGTTTATAGTAATTCACGCTTAAAAGTCATTCTTCCAACATACAAAGAAGATGAGGTTATTGTCAGTCGCGAACGCGTAAATGATTTTAAGGAATGGTTGGGATAAAAAAAAGACTGTCAATTTTGACAGTCTTTTTTTTGTATTTATTTTAAATAATTAGAATTCTTCAAATTCCTGATTTTCGTTGCGATTCGCTTTTCGAACATTAATAGCTTTATTATCATCACCTGTAACAAAAGCCACAAATTCAATGTTATTGCTATTAGCTATATTTGAAGGAATTGAAATTGAAAATGATTTTGTGTATGTGTTTCCTACTTTAGTTTCTTCTGAAGCAATTGGCTCCCCGAAAATAGGTGTCAAACATGATTTTAATACATGTTCATGTTCAAAATTAGTAATATAAGGTAAACCACCGTAAAAAGCCGTATAATTTACTTGATCGTAAATTAATCCATTTTCTAAAACATAAACCACTAATTTCAGATTTTCAAAATCTTGACTAAACTTTATATTTACATCAAGAGTTATATTTGTTGAAGTTACTTGGTTTGACATTGATAAACCTAATTTTGGATTATCACCTTGTGTTAAATTAATTACTTGAGTGATATTGTTTTGTTCCAAAGGCTGCCAACGAGTCATTCTATTCAGTAAAGCTTTTGGATAACCCGACATGTTTAAAACAGCTTCTAAGGCACTAGAATCAAAATTATAAGGGTCATAAGCCGCATCTGCTGGATTTGAACTGGAACGATGAATACCAACGGGTACAATAAATTCTGATTGAGCTCGAGCTAATTCAATTGCATGTGATACTCTCGGGCAATTGCCACACCATGTTCCGGTGTAATCTTCAATTAAAACTCTTTTTACAAAATTAATTTCAGAACCATCATGAAATCTTACTGAAATTGGCTCAGAAAGTACACTGTAATATTTAGCTTGAACTGTATAGGTGCCAATTTCCGTAGTGGTAAATGTATTTCCATCAATTGGAGTATTATTCACAAGAATAGTAGCATCTTCAGTAATAATTTCCCCTGAATTGGTTGTAACAGTAAATGTAATAGTCTCTCCAATTACCTTAATTGAATTATCAGTAGTTAAACCAATAGATTCAACCGATTCCAAAATTTTGTAATCTGTACTACAAGAAAAAAAACTGAAAATTATAAGTAATATCCCTAAGACACCAAATTTATTCATGCTATTATTGTTTGAATATTTTTACATTTGAAGAAACTCCTTCTGAGTTTATAAAACGTGCAACGTAAATAGAAGTATTTAAATTGCTTAGATTGATATTTTGAGATCCTTCAGAAAAATTTAATTCTTTAATTAATTGACCGTTTAGATTGAATAATGTTACGCTTCCTTTATTTGCTGCTGTAAACGAAAATTCATCAAAAACAACCGTGTTTTTAACATTAATACCTAAACTTGATAGGTTTTCAAGGTTTATTAAGCTTAAGGCTGGATCATATCGGTAAGTAAAAGTAATTGCACTTGATTCAAAACCTAAGGCATATACTGAAAATACGAAGTCCATTATACCACCTGAACCTGGATTAAAATTCACAAAATGATCTCCTTGCGAAGGATTACTTTGACCGGGAGCCAAGATATTTTCGTAATCAGGATAAATACCGTTTAAAGTAACACTGTCAAAGCAAGATCCGCCATAGCATAATTCAAAATTTGCCCCGGTTGTATTAATCAAACCAATACATTTAATTTTGATGTCTAGTGGAGTAGTTGAAACGTTTTTAACTCTGAAGTTAAGGTAAGCAGAAGTCCCCGTGGTTCCAAAAGGAATAACCATTCCATCAGTGATAATGGTTCCATCAGATTTTTTAAACTCAACTTGAGCAAATGAAGTCAAGAAAAGAAAACTAAAGAATATTGAGTAGGTAATTTTTTTCATAACGTATTTATTATTGTTTATTTAAAATTTTAAAAAGGGGTGTTTAAAAGAATCTCTATTAAACACCCAATTAAATTATTTTAAAATGATTTTGTCTGTTTTAGCAAAATTGTCACCTGTAAAATTGATAAGGTATATTCCTGAAGATAAATCGCTTAGATTTAAAGTAGAATCTCCAGCTTCAAGCATTGAAGTCGAAATTAATTTACCACTTAAATCGGTGATTGAAACTTTTGCCATTTCAGGTAGAGAAATAGTTATCATTCCATTGGTTGGATTTGGGTAAAATTTAATTGCATTTGCATCGAAAGCAGAAACACTCAAATTGGTATTAACGCCATATTTTTTGCTTTCACCGCTTCCAAAATTACCTCCGGTCATACCTGGGATTAATACACCATTTGCTAAAACCTGGTAACTTCCATTTCCGTATGAACAACACATTCCATCTCCATAAGAATCAATAATTGAAAAAGTATAACAGTCATTTGCTAAAGTTAAATTTACATCCGGTTTTGGAAAAACTCCAGCACCTGCTGCATCAGTATAAGGACCACCTTGAGCTACAGTTGTTCCGGCAGAATTTTTTAAATTCCATGTTGTTTCGCTACCGTATTGATCGGTTGAAATTTTTACAGTGATATTTGTAAATTGTGTTTCAACTGCTTTGTTGAAATTAATTACACCACTATTATTAGAAACATTGTCATCATTTGGAATAGTTATAGTTACCGTGTTAGTTGGCAAAAGAGTATAGCTAACGGCAGGTAATTGAACTATTGCACTAGTCAATGGAGCAAGGTTTCCTGTCCAAACATAGTTTTGAGTAGCTCCTGAATTAATTGCATAATCAATAGATAAACTAGTTAAAGGTGTTTGTCCATTATTTTGAATAGTCACTTTTGGACCAATAGAATTAGTACATTTTTGCATTTTGGGCCACATGGTGTGCACCATGTTTAAATGAATTAGACGCAATCAATGAATATTATACAACATGGTCAACAGAATTAAACATGGAATTAATTGCTGTTTCCATTGATGACACGCGAACGCAAAAAAGAGTAAAACCATTATTAAATGGCAAGAATTGGACCTATACTATTCTTTTGGATACCAATCAGGATTTAAAAAGGGCTTTAGGTATAGCTAATGTTCCTTATACAATTGTGGTAAAAAACCAAAAAATTGTTTATGTACACAATGGTTACAGTCAAGGTGCAGAAATGGAATTGTATAATAAACTTAAGGAGCTTAAATAATGCAGTTTAAAAAGATTATTGTAACAAGTTTTTTATTGAGTTTTTCAATTTTGTTTTCTCAAGAAAAAGATAGTATTACTAAGAAAGATTACGGTAGAGTTTACGGCGGATTTGAATCGAATGCCCAATGGTATTTGAACGATAAAGAAATTGGAACCATTCAACCGGAAGACCCGGTTCGATCCAATAGTTATCTTTTTGCCAATTATCAATATAAAAATTGGACTGCTGGTGTTCAAGTAGAAGGTTATTTAAAGGAAGCTCTTCTTAATTACAATCCGGAATTCAGCGGAATAGGATTAGGAACTTATTTTCTAAATTATAAAACTGAAAAAGTTGATGTCACGGCAGGTTATTTCTATGAGCAGTTTGGAAGTGGGATGTTACTTCGTGCCTGGGAAGACAGAGCATTGGGTATTAATACTGCCTTGCGTGGTGGAAGATTTATTTACAGACCTTCTTCTAATGTAAAATTAACCGCTTTGTTTGGTCAGCAACGTTCCGGATTTGATGTGTCAGATGGTAAAATTTATGGTTTTGATTCCGATTTTCAGTTGAGTGAAGCCTTAAAATTAGAAAAATCTGATCTTTCATTTGGTTTAAGTTACGTGGGTCGATATGAATCAATAGAAGATATACCTGAGCCAAATTTTGAAGCTTTAACTAATGCTTTTTCGGGTAGAGTAAATTATTCAATCAATTCATTTTACTCGTCAGTTGAATACAATTACAAATCAGAAGATGCTGTTTTGAATCGTGTTAGTAATACAATAGATAACGATTTTATCAAACCAGGTAATGCAATTCTTCTTAATTTAGGCTATTCTAAACAGGGCTTAGGTATAGATGCAACTTTGAGAAGAACCGAAAATATGTTGTTTTTATCTGAAAGGGTTCCAACCGTTTCCGGTGAAAATACAAGTTTAAATTTTAACGATAAAGTTTTAAATTTTACACCGGCTTTAACCAAACAACAACATTCAAATTTGGCCAATATTTATGTTTACCAAGCTCAGGTTGGTGTTGATTTCAAGTCGCCAACCATTTTAAAAGCGGGTGAAACAGGTGGACAAATAGATATTTTTTATGAGTTTGCAAAAGACACTAAATTAGGCGGGAAATATGGAACTAAGATTGCTTTCAACATGTCACAATGGTATAATTTACCCGGAGAATATCAATTAACGCCCAGCAATTATGAAACTAATTTTTTTGGAGTAGGGACCAAATATTTTTCTGATTATAACTTAGAAGTTAAAAAGAAACTTTCCGAAAAATGGCACACAGGATTTAATTATGTAAACCAGTATTATAACAAACCATGGATTGAAGATGCCAGTTCGGATGTAAATACAAATATTATTACCGTTGAAGCCATTTATAATTTTGCCGAAACTAAATCGATTCGTTTTGAGGCAGAACATATGTGGGCTGATGCTGATTTTAAAAATTGGGCGGGAGGTACATTAGAGTTAGACATCAATGATACGTATTCCTTCTATATTTGGGATATTATCAATTATGGAAATGATAATCCCGACAAACGTAATCATTATTTTAATTTGGGAGGTGCTTATCGAATTAATTCAACTCGAATAGGTATGAATTATGGAAGACAACGTGGCGGATTGGTTTGTGTGGGTGGTGTTTGTCGTTTTGTTCCAGAAAGTACAGGGTTAACGCTTACTTTGAGTACCGCTTTTTAAATTTTTCAAACAATAGAAATCATCCCTGAATTCAGATAGTTTAGGGATTTTTTTATGCAATATATTGTTTTCGAATACCAATTAATAAAAAAATAAAAACGGTGTAAAAAATAAAAAAAGGCACAATGTATTCAATCCATCCTAAGGGCAACATTATAGCAATGATTAATAATTGAAAACCTAATCCGTAAGCAGAAAGAAGAGTCATAAACCAGTTTGGAAAGGTTTTAACTTTGTAGGCTTCTTTGTCTAAAAAATGAATGATTTTATCAAATCCGCCATATATAATGCTATAAATTTTAAATAAAAAGTTTACTACTTCTTGCTTTTCACCTGGTAATGCTTTGGGTGATTTGTATTCAAAAATTTTACTCGTTGTATCACCTCCAACTGATTTTGTTCTTAAAATCACATAGTAATAATTGTATAATGTACCTTGTAATTGAATAGACAAAAAAGCTAAAAAGGATAACCAAACGGTAGTATTTGAAACATAACAAATGGCAGTCAAAAAACCAAAATTCAAAAGAATATCAAAAATACTGTCCAAATATCTACCTGAATAGGAAGGTGTTTTTTTTAATCGGGCTAACTCTCCATCGGCAGCATCAATTCCTGATTTAAGAACGATAAAAAAGGCGGCCCAATAATAAAAACCTTCTAAAATACTATAAATAGCTACTATTCCGGTAAATCCGAATAGGAGTGTTACATGAATAGGCGTGAAGGAGGTATTTTTTAATTGTAAAGCAAAAAATTTTCCAAAAGATCTTCCATAATCTGATAAATCTAAAAATTTATCCTGAACGGCAAGTTTAGACATTTAAATAATTCTAACGAAACTGCGACAATATAGTCAATTATAAATTTTATTTACTGAAACGATGCAATGTAAATGTCATCGCACTCAATAAAAAGAAAGCCATTACTTGATGCACCAACCCTAACCATAAAGGAACATGAAGCAACAAGGTAAAAATACCCAATAGAAATTGGATAAAAACAAATACTACCAACGTATTTAATCCTTTGATTTGAGTGGTAGAAAGTGAATATTTTTTACTTCTGAAATACAATAAAACCATTAAAATAACAACAACATATGCTAAAGTTCTGTGAATAAATTGAACACCACTTTTACCTTCAGTTAAGTTTTGAAAAAGTGTAGGTTGTTCAATCCATACTGTTTCGTGAATTAATTTTCCTTCACTCATCAGTGGCCAATGGTTATGAATTAATCCGGCATTTAATCCGGCCACAAATCCACCATAAATGATTTGGATAATTAAAACAACCATCGCAATTCGGGCCAATTTTCTCAGAGGCAGAATTACTTTATTTTTGGCAGGATAAATTAAATCTAAGGCAACCCATAGCGTGTAGGCAAAAGTGATAAATGCAAAAGTCAGGTGTAATGCTAATCGGAAATGACTCACATCCGGGTTGTCAATTAAACCACTTTTTACCATAAACCAACCCAAAAAACCTTGAAAAGCACCCATTCCCAAAAGGACTATACATTTTTTCAATGTTTCAGAATCTAATTTTTTCTTAATCAAAAAATACCCAAACGGAATGATAAAAGCCAAACCAATTATTCGACCAATAAAGCGGTGAAACCATTCCCAGAAGTAAATAAATTTATAATCTTCTAAAGTAAAATCATTGTGAATGTTGATTTTTTGATATTCCGGAAATTTCTTGTATTCTTCGAAGGCATTGCCCCATTTTTCTTCTGATAAAGGAGGAAAAGTATCGGTAACCAAATGCCAATCGGTCATTGATAATCCCGAATTAGTTAATCGGGTAATTCCTCCAACGACAACCATTATAAATAATAAAGTACATCCGGAAAGTAACCAAATAATAACAGGTTTGTTAGTTTTCATTGCATTTATAATTAGTGCAAAAATACGTTGCTTTTAAAAAATCATACGAATAAACAAAAGTTAATCTTATGCTTATTTTTCGATAGGTTGTAAGCCTAATTTCATAGCTCTTTTAATCATAAAATTAAAGGCAGCTTCATAATCATTCGAAATTTCGCCTTCCAAAATAGCTTCTTTAATAGCTTCTTTTAAAACACCAATTTCTCTTGATGGTTTTAAATTGAAAATTTCCATAATTTCTTCTCCGGATATTGGAGGTTGAAAATTCCGCACATGATCACGTTCTTCCACTTCCACTATTTTCTGGCGAACGATTTTAAAATTGTTATGGTATTTTTTAAATTTAGTGGGGTTTTTAGTTGTAATATCAGCTTCACACAAGGTCATTAAATCTTCAATATCTTCACCTGCATCAAACAATAATCGTCGTACCGCAGAATCGGTTACAATTTCTTGTGATAATACTATCGGTCTTGAACTCATCATCACCAATTTGGAAACATATTTCAGTTTGTGATTTAAAGGCATATGCAAGCGTTCAAATAGTTGCTTGACCATTTTACCACCCAAAAATTCATGTCCGTGAAACGTCCAACCTTGTTTTTTGTTAAACTTTTTGGTAGGAGCTTTACCAATATCGTGTAGCAAAGCCGCCCAACGCAGCCAAACATCTTCGGTATTCGGACAAATATTATCTACTACTTCCAAGGTGTGGTAAAAGTTGTTTTTATGGGTATGACCTTCCATTTCTTCTACTTGATTTAAAGCAGTCAATTCCGGTAAGATTAAATCAAGTAAACCGGTTTGATATAACAAAATGAATCCCACCGAAGGTTTTTCAGTTAATAATATTTTATTCAATTCATCTACAATCCGTTCACCGGAAATAATGGAAATCCTATCTTTATTTCGAGAAATTGCCTGAAATGATTTTTCTTCAATAGTAAAGTTCAATTGGGTGGCAAACCGAATCGCTCGCATCATTCGCAGTGGATCATCAGAATAGGTAATATCCGAATCTAAAGGAGTTCGAATAATTCTATTTTCTAAATCTACGATTCCATTAAAAGGGTCAACCAATTCACCATAATTTTCCTGATTTAAAGAAAAAGCTAGTGCATTGATGGTAAAATCACGTCGGTCTTGGTCATCTTTCAACGTGCCATTTTCAACGATTGGATTTCTGCTTTCAGTTTGATAACTTTCTTTTCTGGCTCCAACAAATTCAATGTCAATTTCTTGAAAACGGAGCATGGCTGTTCCGTAGGTTTTAAAAACCTGCACTTTTGGATGGTTAGGAAGCAATTCTGAAACCTTGAGAGCCAAGTCAATTCCACTACCCACTGCTACAATATCGATGTCTTTTTTGAAATCTCTATTTAATAAAAAATCGCGGACAAAGCCACCAATAACATAGCTTTCCACACCAAGTTCCTGTGCTGCTTGAGAGATAATTTTGAAGATGGGGTTATGTAGGGCTTTGGTGTAATTCATATTTTTTATACCGCAAATTCGCAAATTATTTTTTCTTTGAATCTACAATGCGTTTGTATTCCAAAGAGATTAAATTAAAATTGGCCAAAAGTGCTAGTTGATAACCAGATATTTTTAAATAATTAAGACATTGATTATAATGGCTAACATTAAAGCACTCAACTGTTTTTATTTCCAATGTGATAGTATCAAACACAACAAAGTCAGCGTAAAATTTGTGTTTTAGATAGGTATCTTTATATTTTACTTTAAATTCTTTTTCTCTAACAAAAGGAATATTATTTTTATTAAATTCATATTCTAATGCATCTTTATAAACGATTTCAGAAAACCCTTTTCCAAGATTTTTGTGAACTTCAAAAAGAATACCAACTAATTTATAGCTTTCTTCTTTATATAAATAATCGTCTTCCATTTTTATGATGAGAAAAATTTGCGAATTTGCGGTTATTTTATTTTCGAATAATTTTCACCTGGCTATCCAACGTTAATTTGATAATAGTGGAAGGCTTATCGCAAATTTTTTCGCGGTGCAAATTTACAACATAGTCTACACCTTTAATAATTTCGGGACTAATTTCTTTAAATGATTTTGGAGTAGGTTGTCCGGAGATATTTGCCGAAGTAGAAACTAATGGTCTTTTCATTCGCTCCATTAATTTATAACAGAAGGGTTCTTTTACAATTCGAATGGCAAGTGTGTCATCTTCAGCAATAATATTTGGGGCTACATTTCGTGGTTTATCTAAAATTAATGTGGTGGGTTTCTCCGATAAATCGAGAATTTGCCAAGCAACTTCCGGTATATCTTTAAATATATTGTAAATCATTTTTTCGCCATTCATCAACACAATCATGCTTTTGCTTTCACTGCGTTTTTTTAATTCGTAGATTTTTTGAACAGCCTCTGCATTTGTTGCATCACACCCAATTCCCCAAACGGTATCGGTCGGATAGAGGATGATGCCTCCGTTTTGAATGACTTGGTAGGCTTTTTCAATTTCTTTGTTAATCTCCATTGCTGACGGTTTTATATACTTCTAAGGTTTTTTGTGCCATTTGTTGTGTTGTGAAATTTTCTATTAAATTTTTATAAGAAATAGTAGTTAAATTTTGGATAAGTTCTTTATTATCAAATAAATAAATGATTTTTTCTGCAAGGGTTTTAAAGTCATGTCGAGGAGCTAAAAATCCGTTAATACCATCTTGAATTATTTCAGGTATTCCCCCAACACTCGTACTGATTACCGGCTTTTGATGATAAAAACTTTCAAAAATTACTTGTGGAATTCCTTCACTTTGTGAAGTGATTAAAAGGGCATCAAATTGAGGAATAAAGTTAGAAGCATAAGGCGTATATCCCAAAAAAATAATATCATTTTCCAGTTTATATTCCTTCACTTTTTTCAATAAATCAGTCGTTCTATCTGTATAGTTTCCAATTTGAACAAATTGAAAATCTTTTCTTTTTTGAATATTAATAAGCTCATTTACAACTTCTATGAGCGTTTCAAAATGTTTTGCCCGAATGTGATTTCCAATAACGCCTATTATTTTTTTTGAATTAGGAATTGCAAATTTTTCTCTTAAGCTAAAGGGTGTTTCGCTACTTTTAGTTCCGATATTTGTACCATGATAAATGGTCATTAATTTGCTTTTGTCAACAATTGAGTCAGCTGTTACTCGTTTGGTTTCGTTTGAAACACATAAATATTTTTTAATTTTCGGATAATTGTATTTATACAATGTCAACTTTTTCTTTTTAATTGGAAAAGAGGTTTTTTTGCTAAAAATAAAAGGAGGTAAACTATAAAATTTATCTGCAATAATTGTTAAAGCGATTGCAGAAGGGTCATGAATATGTATAACATCTACATGGTTTTTTTTACAAAGTGCAATTATTTTAAAAGCAAATCGAATGTCTAGATTAAAGGCTAGGGGAGCAGTTTCATATTTTAAATCTGTTTTTAATAATCGTTTGTGAAATAAACCATTCCGAACACAAAGTATTATATTATTTATCTCCGAATTGGATTTTTTTAATTCAAAGCACAAATTTTCTATATGGTTTTCACCACCGCCCCAATTTTTTACAGCAGAAACATGAAGAATAGTCATATTTGAATTATTTTTTGGGCGTGTTTAATAGATTTAGCTACAGAAATCCCTTTTACAAGTAAAATTAAATAAGCCCTATTTTTTTTACTGAAAGGCGACTTTATCAGAAAAACAATAAATTGAAAGAAATAAAATAGTAGATATGAAAATGAATTTAAGTTTTTCTGAATTACATAAAACTGAGCTATCTTCATCTCATTTCTAATAACTTGCGATGTTCCGGTACTTTTTCCTTTTAGATGAATGTATTGAGAATAGGGTAAAGAATAAATATCTTTTTTTAAATTTTTAGCAATCCTAAAAGCTAAATCTTTTTCTTCATAATATAAAAATAGGTTTGTGTCAAAACCCCCAACGGCATCAAAGTCTTTTGCAACACAACAAAAAAGGGAACCAGGTACTGCTCCAACATTTGTGGGTTCCTTACTAGTTAACATTCTGGAAGGATATTTTTTTGGATTTAAAAGATGCAAAAAAGAGTGGCTAAATAATTCGGTTGTTAAACTTAAACCATAATCAAAGCACTTGAATTTTTTTCCATTTTCATCAATAGCTTGGCAGCCTACAATAGCTACGTTTGATGACTTTTTTAAAAATTCAATCATTATATTTACTGAATCTTCTATCAAAATAACATCACTATTCATAAATACATAATATGCTCCTACAGCTTTTTGAACTCCCAGCATATTTCCGGCTCCAAACCCAACATTAATTCTACTTCTAATTAATTGAATTGAAATTTTAAAATCGTTTTTTAAGCCAATTTTTAAAGCAGAAAAATCTTCTTTATTACTTGCATTGTCAACAATAATAACTTCATGTTTTTCAAAATCTACAACCTTTTCTTCAATAGACTGAATGGCTTGAAGGGTTAATTTTGATGTATTATAATTAATTATAATGATGGAACTAACAATCATATGAATAACATTTTTATCAGAAACCTATTTTTGAAGGTTGAATACAAAAATAGTGCAAATAGTATTGAGTTTTCTAAACTAACTTTATATTTAATTTCCGGTTGGTATAAAAAAAATAAGAATAATTAATACATTTGAAAAAAATATAAAATGGACTATAAAAATAAACCAACGGGATATTATGATAATTTTAGAGATGAGATGCTTGTTTATTTGCCAAAAGAAGCTAAAAAAATTTTAGAAGTTGGTTGTGGAAATGGCTGTTTCGCTGAGGTAATAAAAAAACAAAACAACGCAGAAGTTTGGGGAATTGAACTCATGGAAGAAGAAGCAGAAAAAGCAAAACTCGTTCTGGATAAAGCATTTGCCGGACCTTGTGAAAATTTCATTGACGATTTACCTGAAGATTATTTTGATGCGATTTATTTTAATGATGTTCTAGAGCATTTAGTAGATCCCTATACGGTTTTAAAAAAATTAAGAAGTAAATTATCTAAAAACGGTGTAGTCATTAGCTCTATTCCAAATGTTCGTTACCATAATACATTTATGAGAGTATTAATAAAAAAAGACTGGAAATATGAAGATTATGGCGTGATGGATTTTACTCATTTACGTTTTTTTACCGAAAAAAGCATAAACAGAATGTATAAAGAAGCCGGTTATACAGTTAAGGTTAGTGAAGGAATTAATAAAAGCAAATCGCTAAAACCTTACCTTTATAACATTCCGGTTCTATTTACACAATTAGATATTCGCTATCCTCAATTTGCCACAGTTGCCTCAAAGTAATTTCGAGTTGATTAAATAGTGTTAAAAAAAATGATTAAATGGATTTCAAAATAAATTCAAAGCTTGATTTTCCTGAATCAATTTTACTGGGTTTCATAAAAAACTTCACGACTGAAGGGAAAATACTTTCAGACGGAACACGAAACTGTATAAAGATTTTTTCGTGGCAAAATAGAAGTGTTGCCATTAAATCATTTAAAATTCCAAATTTTTATAATGCTGTAATTTATCGTTACTTCAGAAAATCTAAAGCAAAACGTTCTTTTGAATATGCTATTTTTTTGAGTGAAAATAATATAGGTACTCCAGCACCTATTGCCTATTTTGAGAATTACAGTTTTTTGGGTTTAAAAGATAGTTATTATGTAAGTGAAAATTTGGAATGTGATTTGACTTTTCGAGAGTTAGTAAAAATTCCTGATTTTCCGGAACATGAAGCAATTTTAAGACAATTCACTCAATTTTGTTATCAGCTTCATGAAAAAGGGATTGAATTTAAAGATCATTCCCCTGGAAATACGCTTATCAAAAAAAATGAGCAAGGCTTGTATGATTTTTTTCTTGTCGATTTAAATCGGATGAATTTTCATGAAAAAATGCCTTTTGAACTTCGAATGAAAAACTTATGTAGGTTGACTCCAAAGCAGGAAATGATTGTGGTGATGAGTAATGAATATGCAAAAGTGTCCGGTGAGTCTGAAAAATTAATATTTGAAACTTTGTGGAAATATACATCGGAATTTCAATACCGTTTTTTTAGAAAAAAAAGATTAAAAAAGAAATTTCTTTTTTGGAAATAGATATTCTGAAAAAACCACTAAATTTCCATTCTTAAAGGAATTAATGAAATTATCCGTCATCATAACGACATACAATGCAGAAGAATGGTTGCGTAAAGTCCTACTTGGATATAGCGTTCAAACAGAAACTGACTTTGAAATTGTAATTGCCGATGATGGTTCTACTTCAAAAACGGCTGAACTTTTAAAATCAGTTGAACTGAAATTTAAATATCCAATTATTCATGTTTGGCAGGAAGATGATGGATTTCAAAAACCAAAAATTTTAAACAAAGCCATTTTAGCTTCCAATGCAGACTATTTATTGTTTACGGATGGCGATTGTATTCCACGTAAAGATTTTATAGCTACTCATTTACAATATAAAGAAGAAGGTTATTTTCTTTCCGGAGGATATTTTAAATTACCAATGACTATTTCTGAAACCATTGCAGAAGAACACATTTATTCTCAACAATGTTTTGATATTTCTTGGTTACGTACTCAAGGTTTAAAGTTAAATTTTAAATTGACAAAACTAACGCACAACAAATGGATTGCGTTATTTATGAATTGGCTTACACCAACGAAACGTTCATGGAACGGACATAATTCTTCTGGTTTTAAATCCGATATTTTAGCTGTCAATGGGTTTAATGAAATAATGAAATACGGTGGTTTAGACAGAGAATTAGGGGAACGTATGTTCAATAACGGAATGCTGTCTAAACAAATTCGATATAGTGCTATTTGTTTGCATTTAGACCATGCAAGAGGTTATTTCAGTCAAGAAGAATGGGATAAAAATTTAGCCATCAGAGCTTATAATCGCAAGCATAAAATCACAAAAACACCAAATGGAATTACTTTAAATGATAACTAGCGAAAAGCTCTAACTTCGGAATAATCAATTCCGGTTTTAACTCTAAATACAAATTCTCCGCTTCATCTTTTAATTCTTTTTCTGTTTTTTCTCTAAAAAGATTAGGTTGGTAATCTTCTAAATGTACAGAAGAATGGTTTATTCCATCTTCAAAAGTAGCCCACATTTTCTTTTCAATCCATGGCGAAAAAATAATAAAAGAAGGTTTGTTTAAGGCTTTTGCCATATTAATTGCTCCGCCATCATTTCCTATTATGGCGTCACATTCATTCATGATTGCAATGAATGATCTCAAATCCTGGCCTAAAAAATCAAAATATATTTTACTTTTAGTTTTTTCTGAACATAAATTCAAAATGATTTTGGCTTCTTTAATTTGCTTTGGAAAATAATTGAATAAAATAGTTACATCATAATTTTGACCAATGAAATCAATAATTTTTGCCATAAAAGGTAATGGATAAGTCTTTTTTTCCTCACTTCCCAAAAGACTAATCATGACCGTTTTTTTACTTTCATTTATTCCAAATTTTTTAAATAAATTTTTAGCTGTTTGCATTTCAGCATTTGTTAAAAATAACTTTGGAATGGGGTTAATATATTTTTCAATTGATAAAGGTTTTAATAAGGAAAGCCTTCTTTCAATTGCTAGTCCTAAACTTGTTTTTGGAGCATCTTCATAGGGAACATTAATATCATATATGAAATTACGACCAATTTTTTTATACGATATTTTTTGTTTTGCACCACTCATCGCGGAAAGGAGCCAACTTTCCAACTTGGAATAGGCGTCAATCAGAATATCATATTTTTCGGCTCTTATTTTTTTACCAAGTTTTAAAAAAGCACGTCTGCTGGATTTATGTTTTTCAGTAAAACGAATGATAGTGTCAATATTCGGATTGTTTTCTAAAACCGGAACGGTGTTTTCATGTACTAAATAGTCAATTTGGGCAGTAGGATATGCCTTTCGAAGTGAATTACATAAGATTGAACTTAGTAAAACATCGCCAATCATTTTTTGTTGTATAACTAATATTTTTTTCATTCGAAAATGCTAGTGAACATGTAATTTATTATTTATTACCCTTTCGTTAAACGATTGAACATAAGCTTTGATGAATTTTTCCATTTGATCTGCAATAACAGAATTGCTCTTTAAAAGATTGTTTTTCAGTAATTCATCGGTTTTAAAATTATATAATCCAATAGCTTTTTTTCCATCGAAAGCCATGTAATAATCATCATTTATGTAGTGGTAAATATTATCTAAAAAATAAACTACAAAATTCTTTTTAGACTTAAAAGATTTGCCATAAGTTACCATTTTTGTTTCAATGTTTAAATAATCTATCAAACTGGGCATAATGTCAATTTGTTGGATATTTTTTTCAATTTCTCCCTTTAATTCCGGATTTGAGGGGTCAAAAAATAATATAGGTATGCTGAATTTGCCAACATTTGTTTTATGCTTAGCTAATATTGGATCGGAAGAAGTATGATCTGCAGTTAAAACAAATATAGTGTTATTATACCATTCTTGTTTTTTTGCTGTTTCAAAAAATTGTTTTAAAGCATAATCGGAATAGGCAATACTTTCTAAAATTTTAGTTTTTCCTTTCGGGAATTTCCCATTATATTTTTTAGGAATAGTATACGGATTGTGGGAAGAAATAGTAAAAACTGAGGAGAAAAAAGGTTGTTTGAAACTTGTTAATTTTTCACAGAAGAACTGTAGAAACTCTTCATCAAATACACCCCAAGTTCCATCAAATGATTCCGGTCCTTCATATTCATTTTTTCCAAAATAGTTATCAAAACCGGCTACTTTACAGTATTGGTCAAAATTTTGACTCCCATTAAAAGCCCCGTGAAAAAAAGATGTTGCATAACCATTGTCTTTTAAAATTTTAGGTAAACCATATATTTCATTTAAAGAATAATTAGAAGTGATGAGCGAATGATTCATCAGGCTAGGGATACTCGATAAAGTTGAAGGAACTGCATCGATTGATAATTTACCATTTGCAAATCCGTTTTTGAAATAATAAGAATGTGTTGCTAATGAATCAAAAAAGGGCGTATAACCAATCCTAATATTTTCATTTCCAAAACTTTCTAAAATAATAATCACTACATTTTTTTTAGTGCTTTCTCCCGAAGGATTTGTTTTTACAACCGGATTAAAAATGCGGTCTAATGTGGTTTGGTCATAAAATTTAGGGCTTTCCAACGTTTCTTTCTTTCCAATCGTTTTTAGTATGGTAAAAGGGGTGTTTAAAATCAAAGCAGAATTTCCGGTTCCGCTATAACTTATGGCATCTACTACTTTGAGCGGTTTTTTTCTAAATCCGCCTCTACCCATTAATAACCCTAAACCTAATGCAATAATCAAAATAACGAATTCTTTTAAATGATGTCTTTTTGATGTTGAATTTGAATTTCCGGATTTAAAATTACCAATTGATTTCCAAAATAAGATTCCAATAGCAATCAGAAGTAATGGTAAATACCAAAATTCTTTAAGGAACGAAAGTAATAAAACGCCTATTTCATTTTCCATTCCTGTTGCGGTTATTAATCCAAAAGAACTTCTTCTTCCCGTGAATTTATAGTATTCAAAATCGACAAAGTTTGTAGCTATAAAAAGCAAGTTTACACTATAAAAAGAAATTTTTAGGCCTTTTTGATAAATGGGTTTGTATTTAAAATTACCTGGAATTAAGTGACCTAAAATAAAAATCAAATTGATATAACCAATGGCAGATAAGTCAAATTGAAGTCCACCCAAAAAAGTAAAAAGATCCAATTTGTCAAAAGCATTCCGATTAAAAGCATAAAATAAAATTCTGCAAACTTGGTATAAGAAAGCAACAATCAGTAATCGTTTTAGTAATAATTTGATTAAATCTTTGTACAAAATAATATAATGATTTGGTTAAAAAAACAATTTAAACAGCCACATTATATTCCCGCAACGCATCATTCAAACTCGTTTTTAAATCGGTTGAGGGTTTACGTTGTCCGATAATCAAAGCACAAGGAACTTGATAATCTCCTGCGGCAAATTTTTTGGTATAACTTCCGGGAATCACCACCGAACGTGCAGGGACATATCCTTTATATTCAATAGGCTCACTTCCGGTCACATCAATAATTTTAGTGGAACCGGTTAAAACAACATTAGCTCCCAAAACAGCCTCTTTTTCTACCCGAATTCCTTCAACCACTATGCATCTTGAACCAATGAACGCTCCATCTTCAATGATAACCGGTGCTGCTTGTAGTGGTTCTAAAACACCACCAATTCCAACGCCACCACTCAAATGAACATCTTTTCCAATTTGAGCACAACTGCCAACGGTTGCCCACGTATCCACCATGGTGCCTTCATCGACATACGCTCCAATATTCACATAACTAGGCATTAAAATTACTCCTTTAGATATGTAAGCTCCATAACGAGCTACTGCCGGTGGAACTACTCGAATTCCCTTTTCAGCATAATTGTGTTTTAATAACATTTTATCGTGGTATTCAAAAATACCGGCTTCCCAAGTTTCCATCTTCTGGATTGGGAAATACATGACTACCGCTTTTTTTACCCATTCGTTCACTTGCCAACCTTCGGTGGTTGGTTCAGCTACGCGTAGTTTTCCATTATCCAATAAATCAATGACTTTTCTAATAGTTGTAATTGTTGCTTCTTCTTGGAGTAAAGCTCTGTTGTTCCAAGCTTTTTCTATAGTGTTTTTTAATTCAGTCATGTTATTTTATTTTGAGCAAAGATAAAATCTTTTGTTAAGAAAAAGTAGTTTGATTTTTGCAAGATTGATTTTTAGATAGCAAAAAGCTTTAAATTTGTTATAATAAAAATCAATAGTTATGAAAATTACTTCCATCACTTGTATTGCAATCCTATTTTTTAGTGTGGGTTGTACCAAAAAAACCAAAACAGAAGCAACTAATGAAATTTTAAATGATTCAACAACGATAATTGTAATCGATGAACATAATGCTAAGAATTCACTCGATTATATTGGTATGTATAAAGGAATTGTTCCTTGTGCCGATTGTGAGGGAATTGAGACAATTTTGAATTTGAGGGATGAATCTAATTTTGTTTTGACTACACACTATTTGGGTAAAAAAGACTCAAAAATAAATGAACTAAAAGGGACATATACATGGAATAAAGAAGGAAATACTGTAGTTTTATCTGGTATAGAAAACGGACCTTCTCAATATTTTGTAAGTGAGAATTATCTAACTCAATTAGATTTAGAAGGAAATAAAATTACAGGAGATTTAGCTTCTAAGTATGTTCTTGAAAAACAGAATGAAACCGCAGTTGAAATTGCTCCACCGTCTCCGCCAACAAAAAGTAATTTTAATCAATCTCCAACCTCAACTTCTGTTCAAAAACAAGTGGGAAAAGAGGTTTATGCTGTAGTAGGAACAAAATGGAGATTAGTTGAATTAAACGGACGTGCCATAAAAAATATAAATCAATCTACAAAAGACTTGTTTTTGCAATTAAATAAAGAAAATCGTTATTCCGCTTTTGCAGGTTGTAATAGCATGATGGGTCAGTATGAATTGAAAGAAGAAATTTTTCGAATTAAATTTTCTAAAGGTGCTTCCACCATGATGGCTTGCCCGGATATGGAAACCGAACAAGAATTTGCTAAAATGCTGGAAACAGTAGATAATTATAGCCTCAATGGTAATCAAATGACGTTGAATAAAGCCCGAATGGCTCCTTTGGCAAGATTTGAAGCCATTAAAAAATAAAACAAAATCCTCAATTGAGGATTTTGTTTTTTGTATTGTACCTTTGAATAAAAAAGAGAATGCCTAGAATTATAGCCATAGACTACGGATTAAAACGCACTGGGATCGCCGTTACAGATGAATTGCAAATTATTGCTTCAGGATTAACGACTGTTCCTTCAGATTCTGTTATAAATTTTTTAAAAGAGTATTTTTCAAAAGAAAAGGTGATTGAAGTTCTAATTGGAGAGCCAAAACAAATGAATGGTTTACCTTCTGAAAGCACTCCGATTATTGAAAAATTTGTATCAGATTTCAAAACACAATTTCCAAGCATGAAAGTCATTCGGGTTGATGAACGATTTACTTCAAAAATGGCCTTTCAAACGATGATTGACAGTGGTTTATCAAAAAAACAACGTCAAAACAAAGGTTTAGTGGATGAAATAGCTGCAACAATACTTCTTCAGGATTATTTAACCAGAAAGATGATTTAACTTTTATTTATAGGAATCAATTCGAAATCTGATACTTTCAATAATCGGTTTATAAATTTGTTGGTGTCTTTTTATCTGTTCGTAAGTTAATAATTTTTTTAGTTCAACACGTTGGTCTTCTAGGACTACTTTTAAGCGTTGTTTTAATTCTTTTTGAGTATTATTTCTGTCTTTATTTAAAATAATCATTTTTTGAAAATTTGAAGTAATAAGATTCATATAAAGCTCTTTTACTTCCGGAGTCATACCAATGATATCTACATCCGTTTTGTATTTAGCAAGCATATCCTCTTTTTCTTGTTTAGAATAAAGAGCTTTTTCAATAATTGCTTGGTCATTTTCTTCAGTAACTTGCCCAAATGTGTTAATACTAAACATGAAAATAATTAAATAAACATAATTTTTCATAAGCTATTTGTTTGTTTTATATTAAAATTCTATAGGAACAAATATAGGATAATTTATTAATGCTCTAATTGATTTTTGTTAAAAATGTTTAAATCAGAAGTCCTAAAAATTGGCAAACGCTTTACAGATTTGATTTTTTGTTTACTTTTGCAAAATGATTTCAAAAAAAAGAAATCTAAAAATTTTAAATCTACAAAATGATATTACCGATTATTGGATATGGTGATCCGGTTTTAAGAAAAGTCGGCGTTGAAATTTCACCGGATTATCCAAATTTGGATATTTTAATTGAAAACATGTATGCCACGATGTACAACGCTTATGGAGTAGGATTGGCGGCACCTCAAATTGGATTATCTATCAGGATGTTTATCATTGATACTGAACCTTTCAGTGAAAACGATGATTTAAAAACTGATGAAAAAAATCAATTAAAATCCTTTAAGAAAACCTTCATTAATGCTAAAATTATCAAAGAAGAAGGAAATGAATGGGCATTTAACGAAGGTTGTTTGAGTATTCCGGATGTTCGTGAAGATGTTTTCAGAAAAGAAAAAATTACAATTGAATATTGTGAAGAAGATTTTGTTCGTAAAACAGATGTGTTTGAGGGGTTGATTGCTCGGGTAATTCAACATGAATACGATCATATTGAAGGAATTTTATTTACAGATAAAATATCTTCTTTGAAAAAGACGTTAATTAAAAAAAGATTGCAAAATATCATGGAAGGTAAAATTAGAGCCGACTATAAAATGAAATTTTTCAATAAAAAAGGAAGATAAAAACAAAGTTTAATTTATTTATAACCAATGAGTTTACAAAAAATATTAGCCATTTCCGGAAAGCCGGGCTTATTTGAATTGAAAATACAAACCCGAACAGGATTTGTAGCTGAAAGTTTCTTAGACGGAAAAAAAATAACGGTTGGAATGCGAAGTAATGTGAGTTTGCTTTCTGAAATTGCTGTTTATACGTATGATGAAGAAATAAAATTAGCTGAAGTTTTTAAAGCAATTGCTACAAAGGAAAACGATGGACCATCGATATCTCATAAAGAAGATAATGGTGTTTTAAGTTCCTACTTTAGAGAAGTTTTGCCGGAATACGATGAAGAAAGAGTTTATGCTTCGGATATCAAAAAAATCATCAATTGGTATAATATGTTACAACCAAAAGGATTAGTAACAATGGAAGCTTTATCGCAAGAAGTGAAAGAAGAAACGGCTGAGTAATTAAAAAATAAAATCTTTATAAAAATCCTGCTTTCGAGTAGGATTTTTTATTTTTACACAAATAGAAAAAAAAATGAAATCAAGAACACAACAACTCGAAGCCTTTGGTCGCTTGCTGGATATTATGGATGATTTGCGTGAAAAATGCCCTTGGGATAAAAAGCAAACACTTGAGAGTTTAAGACACCTCACCATTGAAGAAACCTACGAATTAGGAGATGCTATTTTAGATAATGATTTAACTGAAATCAAAAAAGAGTTGGGGGATTTATTATTGCATATCGTATTTTATGCAAAAATTGGTAGTGAAACAGATGCTTTTGATATTGCTGACGTTGCCAACAGTATTTGTGATAAATTAATTGACCGTCATCCCCACATTTACGGTGATGTTGTGGTTGCCAATGAAGAAGAAGTGAAACAAAATTGGGAAAAACTGAAATTGAAAGAAGGGAAAAAATCAGTTTTAGAAGGTGTTCCAAAAAGTTTGCCGGCTTTAGTAAAAGCCAGTAGAATTCAAGATAAAGTGAAAGGTGTTGGTTTCGATTGGGAAGAACCTCATCAGGTATGGGATAAAGTACAAGAAGAATTGTCAGAATTACAGGAAGAAGTAATTTCCGGAAATCAAGATAAAATAGAGGCTGAATTTGGCGATGTTTTATTTTCAATGATTAATTACGCCCGTTTTCTAAAAGTGAATCCTGAAGACGCTTTAGAGCGAACTAATAAAAAATTCATTAAACGCTTTATGTACCTTGAAAATAGAGCAAGTGAATTAGGACGACCCTTGGTAGATATGACGTTAGCCGAAATGGATGTGTTTTGGGAAGAAGCAAAGAAGCTGTAAAATACTGAAAATCAGCAACGAAAACGTTTTCGTATATTTTTTAATTAAAACGTTGATTTACCTATTTTTTTTGACAATTATGTAATTAATAGGATAAATTAAGGCATTTATTTCCATATTTTACAATTCGTTATCTGTAAAATTGTTAATTCTTTAATCATTTATATATTTGTTTTTAGTTAAACCTTAATAAACAAATTATGATGAAAAAATTACTTTTTACTATTTTAATGATGTTGAATGTTTCCTTTGTCTTTGCACAATTTGATAATATTTCAATAATCGGACAGTTTACCGATTGGTCTGTTGATGTTCCGATGAATACATCGGATGGTATTATTTATACGGTAACATCACAAAATTTTCCGGTATCCGGTGGAGCTAAATTCAGAAAAGACAATGATTGGGCTGTAAATTGGGGAGCTGCAACTTTTCCAAGTGGAGTTGGAGTCCAAAATGGGGCAGATATCCCTGTACCAATGGGAACATATGATGTCGTTTTTAATAAAGAAACAGGTGATTACATATTTACACAAGTAGAATCTGTTTTTGACAACATTGGTATGATAGGTGGTTTTAATGAATGGACTGAAAGTGTTGCTTTGACAACTTTTGACGGAATTCTGTACACCAAAGATGACTACCAATTCATAGCAAATGAAGTTAAATTTCGTAAAGATAATTCATGGGAAGTAAACTGGGGTGGAACTACTTTTCCATCTGGTGAAGCTGTTCCCGGTGGAAGCAATATTCCTTTAACTTCAGGATTTTACAATGTCACTTTTAATTATAGTGGTTTAAATTACACGTTTATTCAAGTTCCGGTTTCTATCATTGGAGATGGTGCTCAAGGTTGGGAAACAGATATTCCTTTACAATCACTTGATGGTGGTGTTACTTTCACACTTGAAAACATTACATTAGTTGATGGCTTTGTTAAATTCAGAACAAATGCATCGTGGGCAACTAATTGGGGAAGTACTGATTTCCCGGCAGGCTCTGGAACACAAAACGGTTCAAATATTCCAACCGTTGCCGGAACATATAATGTAACTTTCAATCGATTAACCGGAGAGTATAATTTTGCAACACTTAGTGTGGGCGATTTTACAACTTCTAAAGCAAAAGTTTATCCAAATCCGTCTCAAAATGTGTGGAATTTTTCAATTGAAAATGATTCAATTGAAAAAATACAAATTGTTGATGTAACAGGAAAAATAATAGTTGATAAATTGATTTCAAGTAATTTGGCAACTATTGATGCAACTGCTTTAACTTCTGGAATCTATTTTGCGAAAGTGAAAACAAACACTGCAGTTCAAACCATAAAGTTAGTTAGAAATTAATATATTATTTAAAGTTGAAAAAAAAGCCCATTCGCTCACAATACGAATGGGCTTATTTATTCCGACAATCTTTTCAATTTATTTCGGTCAGTTATACTGATTCTTTTTCCATTCAAATCAATTACTCCTCCTTTATTAAATTCCGACAATAATCGAATACAACTTTCTGTTGCAGTACCAATCATACCCGCTAATTCCTCTCTGGAAAGTTGAATATGAAGCGAGCCATCTTCATTTTTCCCAAAGGTATCTTCTAAATAGAGTAAAGTTTCAGCTAAACGTTCTTTTACCGTTTTTTGAGCCATAGAAACCATGTGGTCATCAGATTCTTTTAAATCACCACAAATGGACTTCATAATGTTCATCGAAAATTGGTTGTTGTTATTAAAAAACTGTAAAACTTCACTTCTCGGAATAAAACAAACTTCCATGTCTTCTAAGGCAACTGCACTTAAGTTGGCTGGTTCGTCACTAATCATCGAACGCTGTCCTAATAATTCGCCTGATTTAACCAATTTTACAATTTGGTCTTTTCCGTTTGCACTTAGTTTAGAAAGTTTACAAACACCATCTTTTATACAATATATGCCATTCACAGATTCGCCTTCTTCAAAAATAGGTTCCCCTTTTTTGATAGTATATGAAGTTTTGCAACTTGCAATTTTGAGTAGTTCATCTTTATTCAAAGCTTTCAGCGAACTGAATTCTCTGACGATACAATGTTCACACTTGCTCATCGTGTATTAATTATTTGGTTTTACAAAGATAATTAAATATGACAATTATCATGTTTTTAATTTCAACCTTTTTTCATATTTGCAATAGGTAAATTGAGCAAATTATGGACATTGGAAATTGTTTCCATTGTGGTAATGAAATAATAAAAAAAGAAGAGATTATTTTTGATGAGAAAAGTTTCTGTTGTAACGGTTGTAAGACGGTTTATGAAATTTTAAGTCAAAATGATTTAACGTGTTATTATGATTTTCAGGCAGCTCCGGGTGCAACGCCACTAGACATTCAAGGTAAATATGATTTTTTAGACAATGAAGAAATTGTTGCAAAACTTCTCGAATTCCAAGAGGATACAACACATATTGTTTCACTTTATATTCCTCATATACATTGTAGTTCGTGTATTTGGATTTTGGAAAATCTACAAAAACTTCAATCAGGAATTAGTACCTCCCAGGTTAATTTTCCTGAAAAGAAAGTAAGAGTTACATTCAATCCTGAAAAAACGACACTTAAAAAAATAGTTGAATTACTCTGCTCAATTGGCTATGAGCCTTATATCAGTCTTGAAAATTATGAACAAGGTAAAAAACTTGTTGATCGCAGTTTAATTTATAAAATAGGTATTGCTTTTTTCTGTTTCGGAAATATCATGTTGCTCTCTTTTCCGGAATATTTTGAAGTGGAAGAATTTTGGATTAACCAATATAGGGGATTTTTTCGTTGGTTGATTTTTGCTTTGTCACTTCCTTCCTTTTTATATTCAGCTTCCGGTTATTATGTTTCAGCATGGAAAAGCATAAAATCAGGTTTATTAAATATTGATATTCCGATTGCATTAGGGATTGTAGTGATGTTTGTTAGAAGCACTGTAGATATCGTTTTTGGTTACGGACAAGGATTTTTTGACAGCATGACCGGTTTGATTTTCTTTATGCTTTTGGGGAAATTATTTCAGAAAAAAACCTATGATTTTTTATCCTTTGAACGCGATTATAAATCTTATTTTCCTATTGCAATTACAAAGATTTTATCGGATGGAACCGAAACTTCGGTTCAAGTTTATGATATTGAAAAAGGGGAACGACTTTTAATTCGGAATCAGGAACTAATACCCGTTGATGGTATTTTAATATCAGAAAAAGCTTCTATCGATTACAGTTTTGTAACCGGTGAAGCTATTGCCATTGAAAAAAAATCGGGCGATAAAATTTTTGCAGGAGGAAAGCAAATGGGAAAAGTCATTGAAATGGAAGTCCTTTTTTCTGTTTCTCAAAGTTATCTAACGCAATTGTGGAGCAACGATGTATTCCAAAAGAAAGTTGAAATCAAACACAAAACGGTCACCGACAAAATCAGTCGCTATTTTACTCCCGCTTTATTGTTATTAGCGATTGTTTCTTTTTTATATTGGGTTTTTATTGATGTGACAACTGCTTTCAATGTGTTTACCGCCATTTTAATTGTTGCTTGTCCTTGTGCTTTAGCTCTAACGGCTCCCTTCACCTTGGGAAATGTATTACGTATAATGGGTAAACGAAAATTATATCTTAAAAATGCAACGGTGATTGAACAATTAGCCAAAGTGGATACGATTGTATTTGATAAAACAGGAACCATAACAACCAATAAAAAGACTTCCATTACTTATGAAGGTGCTCAATTTACTTCAGACGAATTAAAATTATTGAAAAATACATTAAGAGGTTCCAATCATCCTTTAAGTAGGAGATTGTATGATTTTATTCCAAATCAAGAAAGAATGGAACAAAATGAATTTCAAGAAATTATAGGAAAAGGAATTTTTGCTAAATTTGGGGATACGACGATAAAATTAGGTTCATCTCAATTTCTTGCACATATGAGTGAAAATACCCATAAGAAAACCAAAGTTCATGTTGAAATAAATGGTGCATATAAGGGAAGCTATATTTTTAATAATCAATATAGAGAAGGGTTAGAATTTTTATTTGAGAACTTAGCTAAAAAATATGATTTAGTAGTATTATCTGGTGATAACGATGGAGAACGTAAAATATTAGAAAAAATGTTGCCTAAAAATTCTACGATTGTTTTTAATCAAAAACCGGAACAAAAGCTTAACTTTATAAAAAATCTTCAAAAAGAGGGTTGTAATGTAATGATGGTTGGAGACGGTTTAAATGATGCCGGTGCTTTAGCACAAAGTAATGTGGGGATTTCTATTTCTGAAAATGTAAATGTTTTTTCTCCGGCTTGTGATGGTATTTTAGATGCATCTCAATTTGAAAAAATAGGCTTTTTTATGCAGTATTCAAAAAATGCCATGAAAACGATATACATGAGTTTTGGAGTGTCTTTAATTTATAATTTTATCGGATTGAGTTTTGCTGTCACTGGAAATCTCTCTCCAATTGTTGCCGCTATAATTATGCCTTTGAGCACAATAACAATAGTTAGTTTTGTAACAATTGTTACCAATGTTTATTCACGGATTAAATAATTTTATGAAAAATTTAAGATATGACAAATATCATATTATATAAAAACCAAGAAAACTACTTTTGTTAACGAAATTTAAAATATGAGTGTAATTTACCTATTAATTTCCGTCAGTATTGTGGTGGCTTTAATTTTTTTGATAGCTTTTATCAAGGCAGTTAAAAGTGGGCAATATGATGATGATTATACACCATCCGTCAGAATGCTTTTTGACGATGAAGTGAAAAAAAATCCAAACAAAAATCCAAACAAAAATCAAATACAAACATTAGAAGAAAAACAAGTTTAATTATGGAGAAGCAACAATTTTATTACGACAACAAAATTGTAAGAAACTTTCTTTATGCCACAATCGCTTTTGGTGTAATAGGAATGTTAGTAGGGCTTTTAGTAGCTTTCTTATATTTATTTCCTAATCTTACAGACGGAATTCCGTGGTTAAGTTATGGACGTTTGAGACCTTTACACACCAATGCAGTTATTTTTGCTTTCGTTGGTAATGGGGTATTTGCAGGAGTTTATTACTCTTTGCAACGACTACTTAAAGCAAGAATGTACAGTGATTTTTTAAGTAAATTTAATTTTTGGGGTTGGCAGTTAATCATTTTAGGTGCGGCAATAACATTACCTTTAGGATTTACTTCTTCGAAAGAATATGCCGAATTAGAATGGCCTTTTGACATTGCAATTGCAATTGTTTGGGTTGCATTTGGTATAAATATGATTGGTACAATTATCAAAAGAAGAGAACGTCATATTTATGTTGCCATTTGGTTTTATTTAGCAACTTTTATTGCGATTGCATTATTACACATTTTTAATAATCTTGAAATTCCAGTATCTGCTTTAAAAAGTTATTCTGTTTACGCTGGTGTTCAAGATGCTTTAGTACAATGGTGGTACGGACATAATGCCGTAGCATTTTTCCTTACAACTCCAATTTTAGGTTTAATGTATTATTTTGTTCCAAAAGCGGCTAATCGTCCTGTTTATTCCTATCGGTTGTCAATTATTCACTTTTGGTCGTTGATTTTCATCTACATTTGGGCTGGTCCTCACCATTTATTATACTCTTCTTTACCGGACTGGGCTCAGAATTTAGGAGTTGTATTCTCTGTGATGTTAATTGCTCCGTCTTGGGGTGGTATGATTAATGGTCTATTAACACTTCGTGGGGTTTGGGATAAAGTTAGAACGGAACCTGTATTAAAATTTTACGTAGTTGCAATTACAGGTTATGGTATGTCTACTTTTGAAGGACCAATGCTTTCCTTAAAAAATGTAAATGCTATTGCACACTTTACGGATTGGATTGTTGCTCACGTTCACGTTGGAACATTAGCATGGAATGGATTTATCATGTTCGGTATGATTTATTGGTTATTCCCAAGATTAACAAAAACAAATCTATATTCTACAAAATTAGCCAATTTCCATTTTTGGATTGGAACATTAGGTATTATTTTATATACACTTCCAATGTATGTTGCTGGTTTTACACAAGCTTCTATGTGGAAACAATTTAACCCGGATGGAACATTAGTATATGGTAACTTCCTTGAAACTGTGACGCAGATTATGCCAATGTATTGGATGAGAGCAATTGGTGGTACCTTATATTTTGTTGGAATTATTGTTTTAGTTTATAATGTGGCACGCACAGTTATGGCTGGTTCACCGGTTGAAAATGAATTGGCAGAAGCACCTGCTTTAACTAAAATAAGTCCTCATCAAGTTAAAGGTGAAAGATGGCATGCTTGGTTAGAAAGAAAACCAATTCAATTTACCCTATTAACCACAGTTGCTGTTGCTATTGGTGGTATCGTTCAAATTGTTCCGATGTTAGTTGTAAAATCTAATATACCTACTATTGCCGCAGTAAAACCTTACACACCGCTAGAATTACAAGGTAGAGATTTATACATTCGTGAAGGTTGTAATAATTGTCACTCACAAATGATACGTCCATTCCGTTCAGAAGTGGAGAGATATGGAGAATATTCAAAATCTGGAGAATATGTTTATGATCATCCATTCCTATGGGGTTCAAAACGTACAGGTCCGGATTTGAAAAGAGTTGGAGGTAAATACAATGACAATTGGCATTTTAACCACATGTGGGATCCACAAAGCACATCACCGGGTTCAATTATGCCAGGCTACAAATGGATGTATGATAATAAAGCAATGGATGTTTCTTATATTGAAAAGAAAATGGAGGTAATGGTTACATTAGGTGTTCCTTATACTGATGATGAAATTAAAAATGCTAGAAAACATATGGACGAACAAGCCTCAGCGATTGAGAAAAATTTATTTTCAGATCCTGATTTTGTGAAATCATATGAGCAAAGTAAAAAAGCTGCTGCAACAAGAGGAGAAGAATTTGTACCAATGAAAAATAGAGAAATTGTATCCTTAATTGCTTATTTACAACGTTTAGGTAAAGATTTGAAAGTTAAAGAAACTGCACAAAATAAATAGAAGTTATGCTAAAGTTTGTTAAACATACTATGGATAGTGACGGTATTGAAATATACCCGATAATCTCTCTTTCTATCTTCTTTGTAGTTTTTGTTGCTTATTTTATTTATGCAATGACATACAAAAAAGAAACAATCAAAGAATTAAGCGAACTTCCTTTTAAGGATAATTAAATACCAAAATAAACATCATACTTATGAAAAAATTAATTCCATCATACGTTAGAGTTCCATTGATTTTCGCCATCGTAATGGGGGCAATGGAATATTTTATCGATTCAGGTAATCAACCTGCCTTTATTAAATTCCCAATGGTTGCTTTATTTTTAGGAGTATTTTTATTCTTATTAGTAGCCATTGAAATTGTTGTTAGTGCTGTGGATAAAGTAACTTATCATTTATTGACAGATGAACAGAAAAAACAATTAGAAGAAGCTCAATCTTTGCCATTTACCGAAGGCAAGTTCTATCAGGGAATAGTTCAAAAATTAACCCGTTCTAAGGAAATGGAACAAGAACATGATGTTTTGCTTGACCATGATTATGACGGTATCAAAGAACTTGATAATGTTTTACCACCTTGGTGGGTAGGATTGTTTTACATTACTATAATTTTTGCAATTGTTTATACTATTCGCTTTCATATTATGGGAGATTATACGCAAGCTGAAGAATTTGAAACTGAGATGGCAGTGGCAAGAGCTGAAGTTGAAAAGTATAAATTAACTGCTCCTGATTTATTAGATAAAGATAAAGTTACCTTATTGACAGATGCCGGTGCATTAGCAGAAGGTAAAAAAATATATGAAACGAATTGCGTAGCATGTCACAGACCTGATGGTGGTGGTGCTATTGGCCCTAACCTAACAGACGAACATTGGATTTTAGGTGGAGGAATTAAAAATGTATTTAATACATTAATGGAAGGTGGTCGTGAAGGTAAAGGAATGGTATCATGGAAAGCAATAATTAAACCTTCTGATTTACAGAAAGTAGCTAGTTATGTGCTTTCACTTCAAGGAACTAATCCTATAGATGCAAAAGCTGCTGAAGGTGATGTTTGGGTTGATGAAAATGCTCCAAAAGCGGAAGGAGCAATTGAGACTCCCATTGATTCAACAAAAACAACTGATAAAGTTGTAGCTCAAAATTAAAATTATTTTCTGCAAATCCCGATTTAGTCGGGATTTGCAAATTTAACAAACAAATGAAATGTCAAATATAAAAGACGATAGTTTTAGAGATAGTATATCAACAATAGATAAAGAAGGAAAACGGTCTTATATTTTTCCAAAGAAACCCAAAGGACCTTTTTATGATAAAAGAAAGCTATTGAGTTATTTTCTTCTGGCTTTTTTATTGTCTGCTCCTTTTATAAAAATAAATGGACATCAGTTCTTGATGTTTAATGTATTGGAAAGACGATTTAATATTCTAAGTTTTCCTTTTTGGCCTCAGGATTTTCACCTCTTTGTAATCTCCATGATAATTGGAGTTGTTGGGTTAGCTTTATTTACCGTAGCCTTCGGACGAATTTTTTGTGGGTGGTTTTGTCCACAAACTATTTTTATGGAAATGGTTTTCAGAAGAATTGAATATTGGATAGATGGAGATAGAGGTGCACAAATTCGGTTGCAAAAACAAGAATGGAACGCAGAAAAGATTCGAAAAAGAGTTACTAAATGGATTGTGTTCTTTATCATTTCATTCATAATAGCCAATGTTTTTTTAGCCTATTTAGTAAGTAGTGACCGTTTGTTGTTAATGATTAAAGAAGGTCCTGCATTACATACTAGTACATTAATTGCATTATTAATATTCACTGCCGTTTTTTATTTTGTTTTTGCTTGGTTTAGAGAGCAAGTATGTATTATTGCCTGTCCCTACGGAAGAATGCAAGGAGTTTTATTAGATAACAAATCCATAAATGTGTCTTATGACCATGTTCGTGGTGAAAAAGAGTTGGGTCGTGCCAAATTTAATAAACAAGAAGATAGAGCATCTACCGGAAAAGGAGATTGCATAGACTGTAAACTTTGTGTGCATGTTTGTCCAACCGGTATAGATATTAGAAACGGTACGCAATTAGAATGTATCAATTGCACTGCTTGTATTGATGAATGTGATACCATTATGGAAAGTGTTGGTTTGCCTAAAGGGTTAATACGCTATGCCAGTGAAGATGAAATTGTAAAGAAAGAAAAATTTCAGTTTACTACTCGTATGAAAGGCTATGCCGCTGTATTAACTATTTTAATTGGTGTTTTAATAGGAATGCTTTTTTTACGAAATGATGTAGAAGCTACAATTTTACGCTTACCTGGACAATTATTTGAACATAAAGGAGAGAATATCAGTAATGTTTATACTTATAAAATTGTAAATAAAACAACTAAAGAGTTTAATCACGTTACGTTTAAATTAATTGAACCTAAGGGGACAATAAAACTGGTAGGAAATGCTGAAGTTAAAGTTAAAGCAGACGGAATTGCAAAAGGAACATTATTTATTGAAATTAATCCGGCCTATTTGGAAGGGGATAAAATTAAATTAAAAATTGAAGTATATGATGGTGAAAATTTAATTGAAACTGCCACCACAAACTTTATGGGACCAAGAAGTTTTAATTAATAATCTTTGCTTTAGCTAACATTCGTCGGACTTTATCCGATGTAAAATAAAAAAAAATAAAAAATGAAAATAAATTGGGGAACAGGAATTGTCATTGCATTTGGTTTATTCATAACTTTCATCTTGTATTTTGTATTCAAAGTGCAATCAGACAGCCAATATGACAATGAATTAGTAGTAGAAGAATATTATAAGCAAGAGCTCAAATTTGAAAACCAAATGACAAAAGAGCAAAATGCAATTGATATGACTGAAAAAATTAGTATAAGCACCTCAGAAGAAGGAATAAATATAACTTTTCCATCCGATTTAGATTTAACTAAAGTTACCGGAAAAGTGTCCCTCTATAGACCGTCTAACCAAAAGCTGGATTTTGAAGTTCCGATTTCTTTATCCGGTCCACATTTGCTCATACCTAAAAGTAATTTGGTTGGCGGTCGTTGGGACATTTCTTTAGATTGGACCTATGATGGGAAAGAATTTTTAAACAAAAAAACAATATATTTTTAAATGGTAATGGGTATATTAATTGCCCTTAACCTATAACCCTTAACTTCATGCTTTATACCGCATTACTTTTTGGATTAATAAGTAGTTTTCATTGCATTGGGATGTGTGGTCCGATTGCCATGATGCTTCCTATTGATAGAAGTAATCAAACAAAAAAAGTTTTTCAAATTTTACTCTATCATTTAGGTCGATTAACGGCTTATGGTATGTTGGGTTTGTTCTTTGGCATTCTTGGCAAAGGACTTTTCTTAGCCGGATTCCAACAAAAATTATCTATTTTCGTGGGAATCATGATGATTATATTTGTGATTGTACCTGAAAAAAAATTAGTTCAATATAATTTTTCAAAACCAATTTATAAATTAATTTCTAAAGTTAAAAGTCATTTAGGGGCACAGTTCAAACGAAAATCTCCGGATGCCTTATTTACCATCGGATTATTAAATGGTTTTCTACCTTGCGGATTGGTTTATGCGGCTCTTTTCGGAGCTATTGCTATGCAAAGTGAGCTTTTAGGTGTTGCTTATATGGTTTTATACGGAATTGGTACTATTCCTATGATGAGTGCTGTTGTACTTATTTCTAATTTCATTACAGTTCCAGTTCGAAACCGTATTCAAAAATTAATACCCATTGTTGTAATACTCATCGGGAGTTTATTTATTGTCAGAGGTATGGGACTTGATATTCCGTATATTTCACCAAACACAACAAGTTTGGTCGTTCAGGCTAATCCGGATTGTCATAATTGACATTTATTTATAGCTAAGTTTATTTTGAAATCTGCTCACGCAGATTTATAGTAATGTTTTTGAAAATAATGAGTTTACTATTAAAAATTTACATTTGGATAGTGGGAATAATTATGTTGTTAATTTATTTACCAATGAAGGTGGTTTTTCTCAAAGAGTAATAATTGCAGAATAATAACATGAAATCATGAAAAAAAATATTTTAATACTCTTATTGGTAACAACATTAATAGGTTGTTCAAAAAATGAAACAACAGAAGAAACTTCCTTTCAAGAAGAATTAATAGGTTCGTGGCAGTTCAAAGGAATTTATATACATGATGTCTTTGATGAAAATGACATGCCACTTTATATGGCTTACGAAAATGGAGATATTATTACCTATAATAGTGATAATACTTTTATTCATTTACTACAAAACTATCAATATACAGGAACATTTTCTGTGGTTAATAGCAATATACTTAATCTTAATTATAATCCAAACCCAAATGGGATTAATAATAATGGTAGTTCTAAAATAACTTTGTTAACAGAAAATGAGCTAAGACTTTCTTGTTTTAATGAAGGTCTTTGTGATGTAATAAGGTATGAAAAAGTAGTTGCAGATTAAATTCCCTGCTTATCTCTTTTTTCTTTAAAGTGAAGTCTATAAAATTCTTAAGTCTCAAAATTTACTGTAAAACTAAATAAATTTATAGCTTTTTATTTCAAATAAAATGATTTTTATCAATTTTGAGTAATTATGGACAATCAAAAATTAGTTTAACATAAACACCCTTTAACTGATTATTATCATATTTATTCTCATAATATATTTCGAAATTTGATATTGAAATAATTCTAAAAAACTATATTATGGCAAATTTCGATAGCAATCATGTAAAAAATGTAGTACTGTTGGGACATACCGGAAGCGGTAAGACCACTTTGGCTGAGTCTATGCTTTTTGAAGCAGGAATTATCAACCGAAGAGGTTCAATTGAAGATCAAAATACAGTAGGCGATTACTCCGATATGGAGCATGAAAAGGGTAAAACACTTTTTTCAAAATTAATGAATTCTAAATGGAGAGGATTCAAAATTAATATTTTAGACACACCCGGTTATGATGATTTATCCGGGGAAATAATCAGTGCGATGCGAGTAGCTGACTGTGGTTTGATGCTGCTCAATTCAAGAATGGGAGTCGAAGTTGGAACGGATATTATCTGGCAATACACCAATGATTACAAGTTACCGATGCTATTAGCCGTGAATCATTTAGATAATGATAAATCAGATTTCGACAAAACTATTGCTGAAGCGAAAGAACATTTTGGAAACCAAGTAGTGGTTGTTCAATATCCTGTTAATCAAGGGTTGAATTTTGATTCTATTATTGATGTGTTGAACATGGTGATGTATAAATATTCCAAAGCTGGCGGAAAACCCGAAAAATTAGCTATTCCGGATGCTGAAAAAGAAAAAGCAAACCAATTGCATCAAGAACTTATTGAAACTATTGCCGGAAATGATGAAAATCTGATGGAGCAATATTTCGAAAAAGGAGAGTTAAGTGAAGATGAAATGAAATCAGGTTTGCATCATTCCCTAATTAAACACGAATTGTTTCCTGTATTCTGTGTTTCTGCAAAATTGAATATGGGAGCCGGCAGATTGATGGGATTCATTGATAATGTTTGTCCATCTGCCTTTGAAATGCCAAAGCAAAAAACAATTGCCGGTGAAGAAATTAATTGTTCTGAAAAAGGAAACAAAGCTATTTTTGTTTACAAAACAGTTTCTGAACCACACGTTGGCGATTTGAGTTTCTTCAAAGTACTCTCCGGTAAAATTAAAGTAGGGGATGATCTAACTAACGAAAATACCGGGCAACTTGAGCGGATTACTCAACTATTCGAAATGGAAGGAAATAAACGAATCCCAGTAGATGAATTAGTTGCCGGTGATATTGGGGCAACTCAAAAGTTGAAAAATACACATACCAATAATACCTTACATGAAAAAGGATTTCCAATTGAAATTACTCCAATTCAGTTCCCTAATCCTACCTACACAATTGCTGTGGAAGGAACCAAAAAAGGCGAAGAGGAAAAATTATCATCCGCTTTACATCAATTAGTGGAAGAAGATCCATCCATTAGAGTAGAAGTTTCTGCTGAATTAAGACAAACGTTAATTCATTGTCAAGGGGAATTACATCTAGCGGTTATCAAATGGAAATTAGAAAATGCCCATAAATTATCGGTTCGTTTTCAAAAACCAAAAGTAGCCTACCGTGAAACCATTCAAGGTGGAGCTGATACCGTTTACAGACATAAAAAACAATCAGGAGGTGCAGGACAATTTGGTGAAATATCCATGAAAATTGAACCTTGGTATGATGGAATGCCTGAACCAACCGGAGTTTCTATCCGTGGAAAAGAAGAAATTGAATTGACTTGGGGAGGAAAATTAGTTTACTACAATTGTATTGTGGGAGGAGCTATTGATGCTCGTTTCCATCCTTCAATTCTAAAAGGAGTTATGGAAAAAATGCAAGAAGGTCCATTAACGGGTTCACATGTTCAGGATGTTCGTGTAATTGTGTATGATGGAAAAATGCATCCTGTAGACAGTAATGATTTGTCCTTTAAAATTGCCGGAATGAT
Organism: Bacteroidota bacterium; assembly: GCA_022709825.1. Classification (GTDB taxonomy): domain Bacteria; phylum Bacteroidota; class Bacteroidia; order Flavobacteriales; family Flavobacteriaceae; genus Flavobacterium. The sequence continues at coordinate 36,190 of JAKLIC010000002.1, forward strand.
GGCCTTTAAAGAAAATTTTGTTAATGCCAATCCACAGTTATTAGAACCCATTTATAAAGTTACCGTTACAGCTCCTGAAGAAATTACAGGTTCGATAATGAGTACCATTCAATCTCATCGTTCTATGGTAGAAGGAATGGATTCAGAAGGTCATTTTACCATAATCAAAGCTCAAATACCAATTGCTGAAATGCACGAGTTTACCGGTGATTTACGCTCTTTATCGCAAGGTCGAGCAAGAATAGCTATGGAATTTGATCATTATGAAAGTGTTCCTTATGAAATTCAAAATAAATTAGTAGCTGATTTTGCAAAAGAAGCTGTGGAAGTATAGTTTTTAGTTGAATATATTTCTTTAAACAAAACGCCCAAATGAAAATTTGGGCGTTTTTATATATCTTCTATAATCAAACTAAAAAAGTATTAATTATACCGTCATCGAAAATAATTCTGTATCGGGAACATTTCGGGTCATTCGTAAATCAAATGCCATACAAATATTGCGAACAAACGCTTTTCCTTTTTCGGTAACTGTAATGGCATTTTCTGTGATTTGAACCAAACCATCGTTTTTCATCTCTTCTAATCGTCCCAAAACTTCCGGTAATTCAGAAAAATAGGTTCCATATTCAGCCCAAGTGGTATGAAATTGACACATCAAATTTAGAATGTGCTTGCGAATAATCAAGTCTTCTGAGGTTAATAGATGTCCTCTGAAAATTGGTAATTCATTTTGAGCTAAAAGATCATAGTACTCTTCTAATGTTTTAACGTTCTGTGCAAAACTGTACCAACTATCACTAATTGAAGAAACGCCTAACCCAATCATTACTTGTGTTTTAGAAGAAGTGTAACCCATGAAGTTCCGATGTAAATTTCCATCTTTAAAAGAATGATATAAACTGTCTGTTACTAAAGCGAAATGATCCATACCAATTTCATGATAGCCTTTTTCTGAAAGATGTTTTTTGCCTAATTCATAGAGCATTCTTTTTTCATCATCTTTCGGTAAATCTTCATCTTTAAATCCACGTTGGCCATTTCCTTTTATCCAAGGCACGTGAGCATAGCTGTAAAAAGCCAATCGATCCGGCTGTAAGGAATTTGTCTTATCAATAGTATCAAGTACATCTTCAATTTTCTGAAAGGGTAAGCCAAAAATTAAATCGTGTCCAATTGACGTATACCCAATTTCTCTTGCCCAAAAAGTAACTTTCGCTACATTGTGGAAAGGTTGTAATCTATGGATTGCCTTTTGAACTGTCTCTGAATAATCCTGAACACCAAAACTCACTCTGCGAAACTCTAAATCATATAATTTTTGTAAGTGTGCCCTTGTTGTATTATTAGGATGACCTTCAAAACTAAATTCGTGTTCTTCATGCTTTGTGGCATTTTCAAACAAGCCATTTATTAATCGCTCCAGATTTTCAGGAGAGAAAAAAGTTGGTGTACCACCTCCTAAGTGGATTTCTTTTATAATAGGTTTCTTTGGTAGTAATTCACAATATAATTCCCATTCTTTCAAAAGAGCTTCAATATAGGGATGCTCTACTGCATGATTTTTGGTGATGCGTTTATTGCAACCACAATAAGTACAAAGCTGTTCGCAAAAAGGCAAGTGAATATATAAACTGATGCCTTCAGCGGCATTGCTCTCTAAAAATGATTGTTGTAATGTTTCTTTCCATTTTGATAATGAAAAATGAGATTCATCCCAATAAGGCACAGTTGGATAGCTAGTATATCTTGGCCCCGGAACGTTATATTTTTGAATAAGTGACATTATCTTTTTATTTTACTATAAAAGTTAAGATTTATTTGAATGCATTTCCAACTTAACTTTTTTCAATCAAAGCTAAAATACTATCCAAAGGTATAAGGGAAGACTTAAAATAAAAATGATAATTGTCATGCAAAAAAAAGAGACTCCTTAAGAGTCTCTTAATTTTAATTAGATTACTTTGTTAATAATCTCTAACCATTTTTCTGCCAATTGATTATCTCTAAAATAATTTAATTGAATAGGTTTTTCATATTCATAATCATAGAATTTCAAAGTTTCATCCTGTTGATTTTTTTTGTTATGTAGCAGTATCTCAACCTTGGTAATAAATTCTTTCGTGCTTTTAGAACCATCAAAGTGTTCCATTTCTCGAATAATTTTACTGTTACTTATTTCATTTAAATCAACATAAGTAACAATTTCTGGTTTGATATTCAAATCAATTAAAACAAGCTTTTTCTTCATTTCATTAAATGCGATTATTTTATTGTTTAATGATTCTCTCAAGTTAAATTCTTTTGAGTTTCCTTGATTAAATTGTTTTAAAATTGTTTCTATTTTAGATTTATTTTTATGTTGCGTACGAAGTAATAAGAAAATAGGCAATGCAGTAAGTAGGATTAAAAATAACCCAATAAGTGTGGTGGAAGTTTCCATTTTTATTTAAATTTTTTGTTATAATTGAATAGTTGCTTTTAAGGAAATCTTAAAGCAAGTTGACTTTGTTCGAACAAAGAGGTTCAATTACCAGAAAAAATGAAAGGGAAAGAGGTTTTTCGAGACTTTTTCACATCGATTGTGATCTTGTCTTGAAAGAAAAGTTCGGAATTTAGTAGGTAAAAATGTAACTTGTTTTTCAAAGAAAAATTGAAAATGTTTCGAATACGTTGTTGTCGTATTCTCTTTAACAATAACTTGAATTTGATTTTCCCCAACAGATTGTAGTGTCCCAACCGATTTTATAAATTCAATCGATTGTATCTGCTGCTCTTTGTTACTACTTTTTTCTTCAGGAGTTGCATGAGATTGCAACCCAAAAAGAAACAAAATAAATAGACCGGCTAATAAAGCACTATTTTTAATCCATTTCACGACACAAAAGTATTGTTTTGTTTGCTTTAAAATGTTATTTTTTTAATAAAAAAAACCATGCTATTTGAGCATGGTTTTATATTTAATCTAAATGAAATTTATTCCTGTTTTAAATTTCTCAATTGTTTCAATTTATCTTTCCAGGTTTTCAATTCATCTTTGTGTTTTTCAATATTTTTGAAAACTTCTTTTACCAAAGGATTATCTTTTTTAGCATGAGTAAAAAACTGAATATTGTTTTCTAATTGGAAAATTTCCGATTGTAATTCTTCAATTTTTCTAATGATAAATATTTTTTCGCTTTCCAGTTTTCTATGATCATCGGAACCTGCCAATTGCTCAAGCTTATTCGAAAAACGCATCATGTCGCCATCTTTCTTACTCAAACTTAATTTTTCAAATAAAGCATCTAATATTTTGTTGAATTTTCCTTCTACATGTCTTCTTGAAAAAGGAACTTTTCCAAATGATTTCCATTGCTCTATGTGAGCTTTGATAGCTTCTAAATCTGCTTTATGTTCTCCTGTTAATTGGAAATCTTTCAATGCATCTAAATAGGCTTTTTTCTTATCAAATGCTTCAATTTCTTCAGAATTAGCCTCATTACGAGTTGCTTTCATTCTGTCAAAAAATTGATTACAAGCATCTTTAAACTCTTTCCAAACTTTATCAGAATATTTTCTTGGCACATGCCCAATTTGTTTCCACTCTTCCTGAATTTGTTTCATCAAAGGGGTAGTGGCCGCAAAATCTTCACTGAGACTCAGTGTTTTTGCCTTTTCAACTAAAGCCATTTTTTTGCTTAAGTTGTCATTTTGTTCTTTTTTAATGTCTTTATAAAAAGAATTTTTATGCGAATTAAAGTTACGAACGACTGTTTTGAATTCAGCCCAAGTAGCTTCATTTATTTCTGATGGAACTTTACCGGCAGAAAAGAAGTCATTGCGTAAAGCTTCCACTTTTTCAATCAACCCTTGCCATTGAGAATGTGCTGTAACTTCTTCCGTAGCCAGCTTTTCAATTTCTGCGATGATTTCTTTTTTCTTTTCTAAATTAGCGGTTTCTTTTTCACGTTGATTTGCAAATAAACCTTCTCGCTTATCGTGCATTTGTTTGGTTAACGCACTAAACTGATTCCAAATTTCTTCGCGGTGTTCACGATCAACCGGGCCTATTTCTTCTTTCCAAATGCGGTGTAAATCTTGAAGTTCTCTAAAAGCTTTGGTAATATCAACTTCATTTACCAATTCTTCAACTCGGGCAATAATTTTTTGTTTTTGTTCCAAATTGTGTTTGAAATCTAAATCTCTTGCCTCTCGGTCTAAGTGTAAATAATCATAGAAATTTTCAACATGAAAATGATAATTATTCCAAACATGATTGTATTTGTCTCTTGGAATCGGTCCAATTGTACGCCATTCTTCTCTTAATTCATTAAAAATTTTCAAAGTATCTTTAATGTTTTCTTGCGGATTGATTAGGTTTTTTATTTCCTCTACAATGGCTAGTCTACGATCAAGATTGGCATTTAAATTGTTTTGTAAGCTTTTAAAATGAGCATTTTGCTTCCCTTTTAATTGCTTGTATAAGGTATCAAATTTTGATTTTAAAGGCAAATGATACTCAAAATCTTCTGTTGAATCAGGATTTTCAGCTTTAAATTCATCTCTCTTTTCGTCAATAAAATGATGGTATTTTGCTAGAAATTCTTTTTTAATTTCTTCTACATGTTCTTTTACAGACATCACTTTTTCAACCTCTGTCAGTTTTTCCAATTCATCAACCAATGCTTCCATCGATAAGGAGGCATATTCTAACATAGGTATGTTGTGACGTTCTTTTAGCGTTTCATCTTCACTTTCTTCTGCATTTGATTCATCAATAGCATTCAAAGCTATTTGATGTCCATTTTCTGACATTGGAGTATCGTCTGCAAGTTCTTGAGCTGAGATTGTAACAACCGCTTCTTCTACGACTTCATTTGCATCAAGAATAACTTCATCAACTTCTACTGATTCTGGTGCTTCAATTGTTTCCGTAACCTCATTAACTGTAGTTTCAGAACTCATTTCTTTAATAGTTTCAATTGGCTCATCTACAATGGGTTGAGCGTTATCAGTAATTTCAATTACTTCTTGAATATCGTTTTGTGAAACGTTTTCTTGGTTTCCGTCTGTCTCATTTTCAATTGGCGACAGGTTATCATTCTTTTCTTCTAACATTGTAAAAATGTGTAAGGTTCATATTATAGTGGCGAAAGATACTAAACACTAGGCAAAATTCAAAGTAATCAAGCCATTTATAACTTTAATTATGGTATTTAAAATGAAGTTTTACTAATTTAAATGGCAGTATCTGTATTGCTAAAGCTAGAAATACTCTTTTTATTCCAAATTTTCCACCCTCGTTCTGCTTGCAAAACGAGCATTTCATACCCGTTTTTGGTAACAGCACCTTTTGATTTAGCCTGTTTTAAAAACAGCGTTTCCTCCGGATTATAAATCAAATCATAAGCCAAGTGTTCCGGAGTAAAATAATCATAGGGAATTGGCGGACATTCTTCTATGTTTGGATGAGTTCCCAGCGGAGTACAATTTATAATGAGCTGATAATTATCAAAGGTGGTGGCATTGATGTATTTGTAATCTAATGCATTTTCTTTTTTACTTCTGGAAACAAAGGTGTATAAAATACCTAATTCCTCTAAAGCAAAAGCCACCGCTTTTGAGGCTCCACCCGTTCCCAAGATTAATGCTTTTTGATGATGGGGTTGTAATAGCGGTTGAAGTGATTTTTTAAATCCGTAATAGTCGGTATTGTAGCCTTTTAGTTTGCCTTTTTTAGTAAATTTAATACAATTTACAGCCCCAATTTTCTGAGCATTTTCAGAAAGTTTATCTAAATAAGGTATTATTTTTTCTTTGTAGGGAATAGTAATATTTAATCCGCATAATGTTGCATTTTCCCGTATAACTTTTGGAAATTGTGAAATAGCAGTCAAGTCAAAATTCTCATAAGCACAATCAGTGAGCTGTTCTTTTTCAAACTTTTCTGTGAAGTATTTTTTTGAAAAAGAATAACTGATGTTTTTTCCGATTAGGCCAAATAACTTATTCATTTTTTGCTTTCTTTCGGGGTAAAAACTGTTTGATTAACGGAATGTTTGCTACAATTATGATGAGGATGATGAACTTCTCTAAATGTTCCTTCACATAATCTATTTGGCCTAAAAAATACCCTAACAAACTAATTGCGGCAACCCAAAGAAACGCTCCGATAAAACTGAATTTTAAAAAAGTTTTATACGGAACATTTGTTGCTCCACTCAAAAAAGGTACTATTGTTCGAACAACCGGAATAAAACGTGCCATGATAATTGAGTTTCTACCGTGTTTATCAAAAAATTCCTGAGCTCTTAGAATATGACTTTTTCTAATTATAAATGTTTTTTCACTATTTAATATGAAAGAACCAAATCGCTTGCCCACATAATAATTCAAATTATCACCCAGTAAAGCGGCAAAAATTAAAAGCGGAACAATGATAACAATATCCAATTCCCCGCGTGCTGCAATCATCCCTATAGCAAAAATAAGAGCGTCTCCGGGTAAAAACGGCATTAAAAATGACATCACAATTAATCCTGTTTCGGCGAATACTAAGAAAAACAGAATGGCATAAATCCAATTGTCATATTTTTCAATTAGTTTTGAAAGAATTTGATCCGGCTGCGATAAAAATTTTATTAGTAAATCAAAAAAATCCATTTAAGTTGTTTTTGTTCATTCTTCAGCCAAAATATTTTCTTATTTCGAAAATTTTGCTCCTACTTTTTCTACGATAAAAATAGTTAAAAATCCGGCAATCATCAAAAGTATGGCAACCAATAATTGATTATCACCATTAAAAGCAGTTGGCAAAATACTTTTCTCCATAAAAGGCACTTCAACTCCGTGTGAATCGATTCGCGTTGAAATTACTTCTTTCCATGGCCAAACTTTATTTAATGAACCGAGCATGAATCCCGTTAGCAAGGCTAAAGTACTATTTCTGTGGTTGTCAAACATCCAATGCAATACTTTTGAAAATAACTTCAATCCCAGTATAGCACCGATGGCAAAGGTTCCTAATTTTAAAACAGCCTGAAAAATAACTTGAAAATTCAACGATAAAATCCCTTCCCTAAAATGATTAATTGTACCAATCACCACCGCATAAGAACCCATTAATAGTAGAATAAATGCTCCCGAGATTCCCGGTAATATCATCGCAATAATCGCAATAAATCCCGACAAGAATAAATACGGATAACTATCAGGTGAGGCCACCGGTTCTGCAATCGTGATATAATAAGATAAAGCCGTTCCCAGTAGAAAAAAGGAAATTGAACCTATTGAAAATTTATCAATTTGTTTCCCCACAAAAAAAATACTGGCAATCACTAACCCAAAGAAAAAGGACCACACCATGATCGGTTCCGTTGCTAATAAATGCGTGATGATTTTTGAAAAAGTCAAAATACTAATCGCAATCCCCGAGAGTAAAGCCAATAAAAAACTACCATTAATTTGTTGCCACGCAATTTTAAATCCGTGTTTTTTCCAAGAAGCGAAAAAAGAAAAATCTACTTTGTTTATCGTGTCAATCAGTTCTTGGTAGATGCCAGAAATAAAGGCAATTGTTCCACCGGAAACACCCGGCACTACGTCGGCAGCACCCATGGCTAATCCTTTAAGGCTAATCAAAAAGTAATCAGGGAAAAATTTTCTCATAAAAAAAGCGTTCCGCTTTTGGAAACGGAACGCAAATTAGGGAAAATTTTTATAAGTATGTTGGAAATTATGCTAAGATTTTAAATGCTTTGTAATAACATTTTGTACAACTTTTTTGTCCCAAACCACCGGAAACAACTCTTGCAAAACGGTTCTGTTCTTGGCATTAATGCGTAATCCGTTATTCAAATGGGTTTTACCTTTTTCGTTTTGCTGTAACATATAATATATTCCGGCCAAACGGTATTCTACTTCATATTGCTCAGGGAAATATTCTGCTGCCTGCAACAAAGTTTGAATAGCACTGTCAAATTCGCCTAAAAACTGCAAGATATCTACCCAAAACAACCAAGTGTCTAATTGATAATCACCAAATTCTACGGCTTTTCGGTAACCAAATTCCGCTTCTTCATAAAAATTCATTTGGCGGTTAATGGTTGCATACCGCTTCCAATACAATTGATTTTCATTGTCAATCGCAATGGCTTTGTTTACATAATACAAAGCTTTTTGATAGTTCTTCAAACGAATATAAAAATCAGTAATCGCAATCCATCCTTTGTCTAATAAAGGATCTTCATGAACGGTTTTGTCATAATACTTGATGGCTTCGGCTTTGTTATTTAATTTTTCATAACATTTCCCGATGCGTAACAAAGCATAAGAGGTAGGATCTTCTAATTCAATGGTTCGTTGAAATGCCTCAATCGCTTCTTCATATCGCTTGAGTTTTTCAAGTGATTTCCCTTTTTCCATAAAGGCTCCAATGAATTCATCATCAATAAGGGTGGCATAATCAAAACAACGCAAGGCATTCTCATAGTTTTTAATGCTATAACTCAATCGACCTTGCTGATGCCATGCAATTTCACTGAAGGGATTTTTCTCAATATACTTTTCTAAATAGTCAATAGCTTCTTTTTGTTGGTCTAAAAACTCAAAACAATACACCACATTATATAAGGCAGATTGATCTTCAATATCAACTTCTAAGCATTTAATAAAATTATACTTGGCCAACTCTAAATTATCCATGAAGAGATATTCCATCCCCATCAAGTTATAAACATCAGCAAAATCATCCGTAAAGGTTAATGCTTTTTCTAACTCTTCAATGGCTTTTTCGTGTTGATCTCTTTTAGAGTAAATATTCGCCTTTTGAATATAAATCTCTTCATTGTGTGGTTCAATGGCATACAACTCGTTCAGCATTTTTTCAGCCACGTCGAGCTTGTCATCATAAATCAACATTTCAATCTGAACCAATTTTAAACCGGTTGATTTCGGATGTTGTTCAAGAGCTAATTTCAGGGCTTTTTTGGCCAGAGATGCCTTTCCCATATCGAGGTAGTGAAGAATAATTTCTTCAAACTCTTCTGAATCGAAAAACAAAACTTTATTGGTTTTGAGCATCGATTCAAATTTCGATAAGGATATGTTATAATCGTCTTCTTCGTGACTTAAATGCATACTCGATTTTTTAAAATTATCCTTCAATAAAAATAGCGAAGGATTAGCTTTTTTCTATTTTAATGTCAAATTGTTGTAAACAATTTAATTAACAACTTTTTGAGGTGGAGAGAGATTACTATTGGTCTGCGGTTTCTTTCATTACTTCATCTAACGCTTCCAACATAATCGCACAACCTTCTCTAATTTCTTCTTCAGAAATGTTGAGCGGTGGCGTAATCCGGATGGCTCTACCTTCAAAAAGTAACCAAAATAAAATTAATCCTTTATCTTGACATTTAAAAATGACCTGATTCGTAATCTCAGGCGTTTCCACCATCGCCGCCAGCATCAATCCTTTTCCTCTAACTTCTTGTATCAAAGGGTGTACCAAAAGTTCACGAAACAACCTTTCTTTCACTAATGTTTGCGGAATAAGGTCGGTTTCAGTCACCTCACGCAAGGTCGCTAAACAAGCTGCCGCTATGACAGGATGTCCGCCAAAGGTCGTAATATGCCCTAATTTCGGATGATCACTCAGTAAATCCATGTATTCTGCTTTGGCAGTAAAAGCTCCAACGGGCATTCCGCCACCCATTCCTTTGCCTATAATCACTATATCAGGAACCACCTCATAATTTTCAAATCCAAATAACTTTCCGGTTCTTCCAAATCCGGGTTGTATTTCATCCAGGATTAAAAGGGCTCCCACTTCATCACACCGGGCTTTTATTTTTCTCAAAAAACCATTTTCAGGCTCTATAAATCCGGCTCCTCCTTGAATGCTTTCTAAAATAACGCCTGCTGTTTTGGCCGTTATTTTTACAATATCTGCTTCGTTGTTAAACGTAATAAAATCCACATCCGGAACTAAGGGTCGAAAAACTTGCTTCCGTTCTTCAAATCCCATCACGCTCATAGAACCCATCGTATTGCCGTGATAGGCATTGAAACACGAAACCAAATGACTTCTGCCCGTCACGCGGCGGGCTAATTTCAAAGCTCCCTCAGTAGCTTCCGTGCCTGAATTCACTAAATAGGTTTTGTCTAACGGCTCCGGCAAGTGCTTCGCTAATAATTTACAAAATTCAACCGCAGGATGTTGGGCATATTCGCCATACACCATCACATGCGAATATTTATCCAATTGCTCTTTAATGGCTTGATTCACCCTCGGGTGCTGATGGCCTAAACTCGAAGCCGAAACACCGGCAACAAAGTCTAAGTATTTCTTTCCCGCCGTATCAAAAATATAAGAACCCTTGGCGTAGGAAACTTCCATGGCAAGCGGGTAGGGCGACGTTTGTGCTTGATATTTAAGGAAATCTTCTTTCATGATTGGTAATTTGTAATGGGAAATAGGTAACAGAAAAAACTTTCAACTCGCAACATGCAAATCGCAACATGCTAACTGTCTTTTTTCTTCTCTTCCACTTCCAGCGATTCTTTTCGAACCTCCATTGGAACAGCTTCCTTTTCTTCCTCCGCTTTTGTTTCCTGTTTCATTTTTTCATCATATTCATTCTCTTCGGGAGGGAAAATGTCCTCTTTGCTTTGGATGCGTTCATCGCCACGCCAAATAAATCCCTTGAG
>JAKLIC010000020.1 GCA_022709825.1 Bacteroidota bacterium
TCTTTAAAGAGAGTAAAAAAGAAATAATATGCCAGGAGAAGGTTCAATGTTGCATGCTTTAATCAGTTCGAGGAACAATAAACGCAATCGAATTGATAAACTAAAACGTTTGGAAACCACGTCCAACGAAATGACCGAGTTTGTGGATCACGTGCAAGCCACTCCTGAATTATTGAAATCGATTCGAGAAAAAATGCTTGCTGAACGAAAATTAGAACAAAAAAAGCTTATTGTAAAAGTTATTTTGTTTTTGATTGTGCTTTCTATTGTTCTTTATATTTTCAATCACAATTGGAAATGGATTGAAGGATTTTTTATAAGGTAAAGTGATGAATTAACCGCGAAACTACTCCTTCCTCCACTTCTTCGTCTCCTCAAACACATGTTCTAAAATTCTCGCATCTTGTTCGGTGAATTCCACATGTCGGCGAGACATTACAATACGAGCAGTTTCAAAGGCTTTTTTGGTGATATACGTTGAAAATCCGGCTGCACCTCCCCAACTGAAACTCGGTACAAAATTGCGTGGAAATCCGCTTCCGAAAATGTTAGTAGAAACGCCCACGACTGTTCCGGTGTTAAACATGGTGTTGATGCCACATTTACTGTGATCGCCCATCATGAGTCCACAAAACTGCAAACCGGTTTTTTCAAAACCTTCCGTTTCATAACTCCATAATTTCACCTCATCATAATTATTTTTTAAATTGGAATTATTGGAATCAGCACCAATGTTGCACCATTCGCCTAACACGGCATTTCCCAAAAAGCCATCGTGTCCTTTGTTGGAATAGCCAAACAGAACAGAATTATTTACTTCACCTCCTATTCGGCAATGTGGTCCAACAGTCGTGGCTCCATAAACCTTAGTAGCTAATTTCACTTGGGCTTCTTCACATAAGGCAAATGGGCCGCGAATCACAGAACCTTCCATGATTTCGGAATTATAGCCAATATAAATCGGTCCTGTAGAACCATTTAAAGTAACAAATTCAAGCTTTGCTCCTTTTTCAATAAATATATTTTCAGGGCTAATTACATTCACACTTTTAGGAATCGGTTGTGAAGTTCTTCCTTCGGTTAACAATTCAAAATCTTCACGGAGGGCGGCATCATTCTTAGCAAAAATGTCCCAAGTGTGTTCGATACGTAAACCTTCTTCGTTGTAATCGATGATTTCGTAGGTATCAAAATCTACTTCTTCTTGTGTATTGTTTGTGAAAAAAGCGACAACTTCTTCCCCTTTAAAAATGGCTTGGTTTTTTTCTAACGATTTAATCATTTCCACCAATACTTCGTTAGGTAAAAATGAGGCATTGATGAGAATATTTTCCTCCATTTCAACCATTGGATATTTTTCAGATAAATATTCTTCGGTAATGGTTGTGGTGGTATAGCCTAAATATTTTTCCCATTTTTCACGTATCGTTAAAATTCCGATGCGAATATCAGCTACCGGACGAGTGAATGTAAAAGGCAAAAGAGCGTTACGAACCGGTCCGTCAAAAAGTATGTAGTTCATGTTGTTTGTGTTATTTTTTGAAATTCAAAGTTATAAAAAAGCCCTCACAACGGAGGGCTTTTTCAAAATTTAGTTTGGTTGCTTTTTTTTTATTGTTTGATAAATTTCTGTGTAGAAAGATTTCCATCACTGTCTTTTGCTAAAAGCAGGTAAGTCCCTACCGATAAAGATTGAACAGAAATTGTTTCTTTTACTACATCAGAAGTTAAAACTTTACGCCCGTTTAAATCAAAAATTTCAACAGAAACTATTGAACTTGTTGTTGAACTTTTCAAGGTTACAAAATCTTTTGCAGGATTAGGATACAACACAAAATTAGAAATAGTGTTTTGGTTAACACTCAATGTAGCTCCTTCAACCACTAATAAAGTTTGGTTAGGAGAAGGATTTACTATAGTATCAACAAGACCGGATGGCCATCTGATAATCACCTGATCAATTGCTGTAGCTTGACCAATTCCGAAATGTACATTCAAAGAACTCATATATTTAAAGCCCTCTCCGCTACGAACATCGCGAATTTGTTTTCCCCAAGCACCATAAATTTCTACTCTTGCTCCAATACCGTTGCGGTTACTTTGAATACCCTGTAAATTTAATTTTATCCACTTATTAGAATTTCCATTATTGATTCTTAATGTAGCACCGGTTTGAAAATCAATGAAACCATCATTATTTAAATCTCCTACCGGACTTACACCAAAACCAACACCTGATGGAGCAAACGTTCCATCACCTTTATTGTACATAATTTTGTTTCCACCACCCATTACGTCAACAAATCCATCATTATCAAAATCATGAGCAATATGTTCGATATTAGTACTCGCGTTAATATCCCATCCTGAACCGGCTGTAATATCTGTAAAAGTTCCATCGCCATTATTTCTCATGTATTTATGAGTTCCATCAGTGGTAGAACTTGCACCAATAAGTGCGTCCATATCACCATCATTATCATAATCAGCCCATGCTGATGACCAAGTTTGAACCGGATCATACATATTTGCTGCAGTAGAAACATCTGTAAAGGTTCCATCTCCATTGTTTCTGTGTAATTCATTGAATTTAGCTGTTCCTGAACCACCACGACATTTGGCAATAAACAAATCTTGGTCACCATCATTATCATAATCAATCCAAATAGAACCATAATTTCCTCCATTTGGATGAATTCCTAATAGAATAGCTCCGGGTGTAACCGTTGATTGATAAAAGGTAAAACCTCCCCAACCATCATTAAGGAAATAAACATTAGGCTGAACGTCATGACAAGAAAAAGCATCTAAATGACCATCATTATTTATATCAACGAAATTAGTCCGTTGACAAAAAACGTATTCAGAAAAAGTATTTTGATCATATCCATTTCCTGCTTCATTTGATTTCATAAAAGTAACGCCATTACCCCCACCATACATCAAATCATTCAAACCGTCTTTGTTATAATCTGCTGCTGCTAAACTCCAAGAAGGCATATTTGTCGCTGAAGTAGTTGGATAATCGGTAACGGTAAAAGTTCCACCGGCATTTTGAGTATGAATACGAATATTGTCCTGATTTACACCAACAATATCATCTAAATAATCACCGTTCATGTCTACCACAGTGATATTATATTGACTATTAACGGAAGCAATGGCTTGGTTTGTAAAAGTAACAGGATTAATAATTGGCTCTTGATATGGAGCCTCAATCAATTGAAAAGTAAACCCATTAGCAGTCCATCGATTATCAAAAGCTATGGTATAAGTAGTATTAGCTAAAACCACAAAAGTATCAATTGAAGAGTAATTTGTATCACCGATTCCTTCATCATCATCACCGGCATAACAAGTTAATGCTCCGCAAGTACCGGTATACACATGAAAACGAGTGTCTACTCTTGGCGTATTAGCGGCAATATCCGTTGTAATGGTTATTGTATAATTTTGTGTTGGTGTGTAAGAGTACCACTCGCCTTTTCCATTATTAGCGATGTTACCATTCTCAGTACAAACTGGATTTGGAACCTCTAAACCATTAACGGCGTCAACAATGTAGAGCCCTGCTCCCGGCAAAACTGCGGCCGAAGCACATGTATCTTGTGCATTGGAAAGTTGAATTCCTATGCAAAAAAGAATTAAATAAGTAATTTTCTTCATTTGGTTAAAATTAGTATAGTTTAGTTAATTTAGTTTTTTATAAACAAGGTCCTGATAATGAATTTATCCATTCCTGAATCAAGGCTGCTCCCTCTTCATGTATCATTGATCTTCCAATAAGGGGCATCATATAAGCTGGGTCAGCTGTATTTAATCTATAATGCAACATTGAGCGATTGCTATTTCCCGGTGTTACTATTTTACTCAAGGCAGATGGGAAACCAGCCATATCTTGGGTATCAACGCAAACGCCCATGTTTACTAAGTTTGTTGTTTCTCCAAAAGCAAAACGCATAGGTCGGTAATCACAATGACTATTGTTACGATGACAATGAGCACAATTCATATCAACATAAGAGCGTACTCTTAATTCCAATGGTTTTGAAGTGTCTCTATAATCTACGGTAGAAACAATATTTCCGGGTAAATCATTTTCCAAATAACCTTGTTCAATCCATTTTGACAATTGATTCTTAGAGCCGGTTGAATAGGTATAGTTAAAATTAATATTTTGTGGTTTTATACCAATTGGAACGGCCACTTCATTGGATTTATGACAGGTCATACATTGTGGCCCAGAGGGTATTCTGTAAGATGACGTGCTTTTAGTAACATTATTTTCATCAATCCAAGTAATACTGGTATTGCTTCCATTCATGTCTAAAAAAGCTTCCGTTTGTTCAGTATTCCACACATATTCTGCAAAAATCCATTCCTCCGCTTTACGAATCATGATTCTCGTTTCAATAATTCGGGTCACATTGCCCGGTTGTACATTATCATAATAGAAGTTTTTGATAATAACAGATCCTACCGGAAGTTCTAATAAATTACCATCGCCTTCATAGGTTGCTTTTACACCATTTGGCATCCAAACAAAACGTTTTTTATGGGCATAATCAGTAAAAAGTGGACTAGCCGGTTCATAGGGTAATACTCCCAAAGAAGGAATCTGATTTTTCATTTCTCCGGCAAAAAACTTATAATCAGAAAGTTTTTGATAAGGAACTTGTGTTAAGTCAACATCAGCTGTTTGTACTGCTGTAATAGTAATGGTAGCTTGATTCGAAATATTTTCTTCTAAATCTTCAACAGTATATTTTATGGGAGTAGGATTATTTTGAAAGGAAGAATTCGGTGTAAAAGTAACAACTCCTGTCAACGCATTAACAGTCCAAACTCCTTCTCCCGGAATTGTCAATTCATCTAAAGTTGTATTAGAATCTGTATCAATTCCACCAACTAAACTGACGGTAGTTGGAATTACTTCGTCACCGGTTGTATCATTTAACAAAACCGGTATTTCAACTGTTTCTGCTAACGCATAAGTAGCTGTATCATCTGTTGCAACAGGCAAAACATCTACAATCGGAACATAATCATCGTCATTTGAACAAGAAACTGCAATAAATAAAGAAGCAATTGCAATAAATAAGGGTAAAAGGTAAGCGTAATTTTTTTTCATTATTTGTTTTGGAATTTGTTCCAAAAATAACAAAAAAACGATATGATTCACATTTTTAATCAAATAGTTTTGACTTTTTAGTATAAAAAAATGAAATTAATGACCTAAAAATGAAATAGTAATGTTTAAATTTATTAATTTTCTTACTTATAAAAAAATTACTTAAAATTGATTTTCAAGATTATACAATTCTCACTCTTCCTCTAATTCCTCTCCGGCTCTTTTAAGAATATTTTCAGGCAGTACTTTTTTAGCCTTAGCACCCATTTTTCGTAGCCGTTCGACACTTCCTACCAAATTTCCTTTTCCTTCTACTAATTTACCCATGGCATTACCATATTCCACTTTTGCTTCGTCCATTTTTTTACCAATCTTAACCAAATCCGTAACAAATCCTTCAAATTTATCATACAATGCTCCGGCTTGACGAGCAATCTCTAAGGCATTTTCCTGTTGTTTTTGGTTGGTCCACATACTGTCAATTGTTCGCAATGTAGCAAGTAATGTTGTAGGTGTAACGATAATAATATTACGTTCAAAAGCTTTGTTGTACAAAGAATTATCTTCATTCAACGCTATTGCAAAAGCAGATTCGATTGGAATGAACAGTAACACAAAATCAGGACTTTCCATTTGGTACAAATCATGATAATTTTTATCACTCAATTGCTCCACATGTCGTTTAATGGAGTTGATATGTTCCTTTAAAAAGGTGCTTTTTTGCAAATCATCTTCCTCATTAGTGTAACGTTCATAAGCGGTAAGTGAAACTTTCGAATCGACAATCATTTTCTTACCATCCGGCAAATTGATTACCACATCCGGAAAAACACGATTACCTTCTTCATTAGTAAAACTTTGTTGTACTTCATATTCTCTGCCCTTTTCTAAGCCGGATTTTTCCAAAACGCGTTCTAAAATCAATTCACCCCAATTTCCTTGTATTTTGCTGTCACCTTTCAAAGCCTTTGTCAAATTAAGGGTTTCTTTACTCATTTGCTCATTCATTTCTTTTAACCCAACTATTTGCTGACGTAATGCAGCATGATAATCGATACTTTCCTTATGGGTGTCTTCGACTTTCTTTTCAAAATGCTGAATTTTTTCCTGCAAAGGCGATAAAATATTTTTTAGATTTTCTTTATTTTGTTCGGTAAATTTTACTGTTTTCTCTTCGAGAATTTTATTGGCTAAGTTTTCAAATTCTTTGGTGAATTTTTCCTGCAACTCTTCTACTTCTTGCTTTTGTTCTTTATTGCGTTGCCAAAGATTTTCAAAATCAGCTTCTTTTTTGGTGAGTTGTAACGATAAGGAATCTTTTTCCCGACGAATTTCTTCCTTCTCTTTCTTTTCACTTTCTAGTTGTTTTACAAATTGATTTTGCTCTTCCTGAAAACGATTTTTTGATTGATCTAATTGAATTAAAAGTCCATTTATTCGTTCTTCCAAAGCTGATTTTTCAGATTTCGATTGTGCTGTAGAAAGCATTTTACCAATAAATATTCCAATAGATAAAGCAAGCACAAAGGTTAGTAGAAGAAGAAAAGAAGTTGTCATATTTTCTATTTTTGAAGAAAGTAAAAATAGAAAATAGAAATGGATTTTTAAACTTAAAAGATAAGTTTATCGAATAATAAATTTTCCTTTTTCTGAATCAAAAAGAATATTTTCACTCAAGAATAAATTAGAAAATGTACCGTCTAAAATTAAATTGCAAGGCTGATTTTGTATCACTTTTTCATTTGTCATTACAATCATTTCATCACTCAATTGTATGGCTAAATCAATGTCATGCGTAGAAAACATAATACATTTTTGAGTTTCTACTGTTAGTTTTTTCAATAATTTAAACAGTGAAACTTTATGCAACAAATCCAAATGGGTAGCAGGTTCATCTAAAACGATCAACGGTGTGTCCTGAGCAAGAGCCCGTGCAATTAAAACTTTTTGCAATTGTCCATCGCTGATCTCGTAATATTTTTGATGAATTAAATGACCAATTTCAGTCAGACTAATTGCATTTTCAATTTGAATTTTATCTTCCTCTGCTAATTTTCCCAGCCAATTCGTATACGGTTGTCTTCCCAAAGCAATCAATTCATAAACCGTTAAATTACTCGGTGGCAATTTTTCGGTCAAAACTACACTAATTTGTTGTGCTAAAGCCAACGGTTCAAACGAATCAATTGGTTTTTCGTTCAATAAAACTGTGCCAGAAAGTGATTTTTGAATACCGGTTAATGTTCTCAACAACGTTGATTTTCCAATTCCGTTTGCTCCAACTAATCCAATTAATTTTCCTTGTTCCAATTGAATAGAAACATCCGAAGCAATCACTTTTGTTTGAGCCTTTGAAGAGTAGCCGATGCTGAGATGTTGTGTTTGGAGAATCATTTTTAGGTGCTTTGGTTTTTGTTACTTTAACCACATAGAAACATAGGAATATCTATACTTTAAAACATAAGAGATAAAGCAAGCTTTATTTATAGCATTAGTATTGTGGTAATTTTTTGAAATATTCATTTACATAAGTTTTTTGTCCTTCATTAAAAATATTTCTACAATTAAAATTAATTAAAATTCCTTTTGGAGCTTTTAATAAATTCATATAATTTAATAGTTGAGCTTCAGTAATTTTATGTAAGTCAATAACGGATTTAATTTCAACTACTAAACAATTCTCAATAAACAAATCACATCTAAAATTAATATCTAAAGATTTTCCTTTATAAATTACAGGAACTTTCATCTCTGTTAAAAAATATATTTTTCTATGTTTCAACTCTTCAATTAAACATTGATGATAAACACTTTCGAACAAACCTCTCCCCATAATTTTATGAACTTCTATTGCAGAACCAACAACTTCATAAGTCAATTCATCTAAATATTTTTGCGTTATCATAAGCTATGTTTCTATGTGGTTTATACTAAATCATTATTTTTCTTTTGCGAACTAATAACCAAACCACAACGGGAGCTCCTACCATCGATGTGATAGCGTTGATGGGTAGTGTGTAATCACTTCCCGGAAGTTGAGCAATACTATCGCAAACCAACATTAAAATAGCTCCCAATAAAAGGGTACTCCAAAACAATATAAAATGATTACTGGTTTGAAATAACAACTTTGCCAAATGAGGCACTGCCAAACCTACAAATGCAATGGGACCGGCAAATGCAGTGATACTTCCTGCCAAAATACTAGTGGCAAAAATGATGATGAATCGCGTTCGTTTAAAATTCAAACCTAAACTTTTAGCGTAGTTTTCACCTAACAATAAAGCGTTTAAAGGTTTGATGCTCAAAATACTCAACAGTAATCCGAAACTACAGCAAATAGCTAAAATCAATACGGAGTTCCACGATAAATTAGCTAAACTTCCCATCGACCAAAAAGTGAATTTTTGCAATTCCTGTGCGGTGCTGAAATAACTCAACACACTGACGATGGCACTAGTGAAACTGCCAAACATGAGTCCAACAATCAAAATAGCCATCGTGTCCCTTAATTTTTGTGACACTACCAAAACAGCCATTAAAACTAAAAAACTTCCCAAGGAAGATGCGATGACAATTCCGTAATCAGAAACTAAAAAGGCAGGTAAAAATCCCGCTCCCATAATTACAAAAGCGACTCCTAAACTAGAGCCCGAACTTAATCCCAACACATACGGACCTGCTAAAGGATTTCTGAACAATGTTTGCATCAATAAACCGGAAATAGATAATCCCATTCCCACTAAAATAGCTGTTATGGCTTTCGGCAAACGAAAATTCCAAAGAATAATTTCCCAAGAATTTTTGATTTCATTGCCAACTACTGAATCCAAAATCGCATCGGTTGGAATAGAAACCGAACCCAAACTAAGGTTCAAGAGAAACATTCCGATTAAAGCGAAACTTAAAAACAAGAAGAGTATTTTATTTTTTTGAGAAAACACTGATTTCAACCATTAAGGAATTAAGGGACATTAAGTGAGGCGTAAATATAGTAAGACTATAATTAAAAATGTGATAAATATACTATTTCAACTTCTCAAAAAAGTACAATTCATACTCCGGTAATAATTTTGGATGCAGGATTTTTATTAAATCTTTCAACACTAAATCGGGTCGACTTGAAGCTAACTCGTAATAAATGATTCCACCGGTTTTACCTTTTTTAGAACTAAAAGAATATACATTTTTATTTTGAACAGCCTTAAAATAGCTGTAATTCGGATTGGCTTTTTCAAGCTGCTCAAAAGAAGTAAACTGTCCCGGACCAATCCAAAAATCAGCATTTTGAGCTTTTTCTAAAACCGTTTCAAATGACAAAGACAAACTTCCGGTTCCTTTAGAATCATTCCACAGATAATCCCCTTGAGCATTTTCCAAAAATTGAGCCGCCCAACTTTTCCCCTGTGGCAAATACCACTGGTCTTGGTAAATGGCTCCACTTAAAATAGTTGGTTTTGAATCGGCTTTTTTTGCCAAATCTACTGCATCCAAATAATCTTTTTCAATTTTTCTGAAAACTAAATCTGATTTTTCTTCGAGTCCGAATAAAACGCCAAAAAGTTGAATCCATTCGGCTCGACCCAACGGATGATGTTCGGTCCAATCGCCATTGTATAAAATTTTTAACCCGTTTTGTTGTAATTGATCATAGGTTTTCTTTTCACCATCAACACCAAAACCAATGATAACATCAGGATGCATATCCAATAAAACTTCGGTATTTAGACTTTGGTTCGTTCCAATTTCACGTACTTTTTTTGCATCAATTAAAGCTCTGGTTTTTGGGGAAGAAACATAATCGGTATTTGGAAAACCTATCAGAGATTTTTCAACTCCTAACAATTCCAAAGCTGGTATATGAGTAGTAGAGGTTACGACAATTGATTGTAAAGGAACTTGAATTTTTGTAAACTTTTTTAAACTATCCGGGAGTATAACTCCATTTTGATGTAAAATATAAGTATAGTTTTTCTCAGCGGTAGGCCATGGATTAGAAACAGTTACAACCGAATACTGATTAAATTTTTGAATGGAAAGTCCGGTGGCATATCGAATACTGTTTTCAGAAGAAATAATAACAGTTTCCTTTTCTTTAGTGCTTTGACAAGCAAATAAACAGAGCATAAAAAAAAGTGCAAGCAAACGAATTTTCATCAGATAATTTTTTTACAAATGTAGTTCTTTGTAACAAATGTTATAGTGAATACTAGAATTCCATTCTAAATTTGGCGAAAAATAAATCATGAGAGATTCTAATACATTCATGTACATCGTTGGCGGAATCATCCTACTACACTTTATTGTTGGATTCATTTGGTTGGTTATAAAAATGTCAAACAAGAAAGAAAAATAATCTGTTTTTAGATTTCGAAACCAAAAAACTACTACTTTTACACTCGTATTTAGGTTGCACTGTTGATTTTTTCAGCAGGACATTAAAAGGGAATCAGGTGAAAAAAAGTGTTCAATAGATAGTTTTCAGTATTCAGTAAACTAACTCCAAAAACTTCTAAAATCCTGAGCTGTACCCGCAACTGTGAGCTATCAAGCTTGTTGTTACACTTTTTATACCACTGTTCGCCGCGGCGAACGGGAAGGTTCAACAACAAGACGCAAGCCAGGAGACCTGCCAAGTACATAACAACTATCAAACCTTCGGGAAGAAAGGTTTTGAAAATTATGACTTGGAAAAATCTATATTGTTGTCTCGCGTTTTTACTGTACTCATTTAGTTGGGGTCAGAATGATTCGATTATTCGATTAAACGAAGTAATTGTCTCCGATTCTCAATTAAAAAACTTTTCAAAATCACAAACTGTAACTATTTTAAACGACAGTATTTTAAACAAAAATCAAGGTTCACTCACATCACTTTTATCAACAAACTCAACAATTTATTTTAAAGAAAATGGAGCCGGAATGGTTTCTTCAGCCTCGTTTAGAGGAACCACGGCTCAACAAACGGCTGTGATTTGGAATGGCATCAATATCAATTCGCAATTAAACGGTCAAACCGATTTCAACACCATTAATCCAACCGATTTTACAAACATTAGCATCAGACCCGGTGGTGGAAGTGTCATTTACGGCAGTGGTGCGATTGGCGGAAGTATTCATTTGAATTCCGAATTAAAGTTTAATACGGCAACCTCTCACCTTTTCCGACTGAATTACGGAAGTTTTGAAACGTATGGTAGTAATTATCAATTAGAAATTGGAAAAGAAAAATGGGCAGTTCAAGCCAGTATTTCGGCAAATAGTTCCAAAAACGACTATGAATACATTGGTTACGATAAAAAAAATGAAAATGGTGAATTTACCAATCAGAGTTATAATTTCAGTGTCGGACATAAAATAAACGATACAAATTTTATTAAATTTTACAGTTTTTTATTTAATGGTGAACGCCATTTTTCAGGCACAATAACGGTGAATTCGGATGACAAATACTTAGATTTCAATACCCGAAATATGTTGGAATGGATACTTTTCAAGAACAAGTACACCTCAAAAGTAAAAGCTGCTTATATCACTGAAGAATATAAGTATTATGAAAATAGAAATTCTGACAATCATACTTTTGGACAAGTAAATAGTCTGTTTTTAAGACATGATTTCATCTATTCTATTTCGGAATCCATTACAATCAATACACTTTTAGATTTTACGCAAAGTGATGCAAAAGGAAGTGATTTACTTACCGAAACCCGAACAATTGGAACCGGAAGTATCCTTTGGAAACACAAACTTTCGACTAAATTGAATTATGAATTGGGCATTCGTCAAGAAGTGACCGACACTTATGAGAGTCCGCTTTTATTCTCGGCAGGAACCCTATTTGAGGTAAACGGATTTTATAAAATAAAAGCGAATCTTTCCAAAAACTTCCGCATTCCCACTTTCAATGATTTGTATTGGCAAGGTAGTGGAAATACCGATTTAAATCCTGAACATTCGCTTCAAGGTGAAATAGGCAATGAATTGAATTATAAAAATTCAAAGTTTGTGCTCACGGGTTTTATAATCCAATTAAAAGACATGATTCGATGGATTCCCACTTCAAACGGACTATGGCAACCGGAAAATACGCAAAGCGTCTCTAATTATGGTTTAGAAATACAATTTGAAACTAAAAAATCCATTGACAAGCATTTGTTTTCATTCACATCCGGCTATGGTTACACCGTTTCTGTAAACAATCAAACTGAAAAACAACTTACCTACGTACCGAACCACAAAGCAAATACTAATCTGGCCTACAATTATAAAAGTTTTACAACCTATTACCAATGGGTGTATACCGGTGAAGTATTTACCTCATCTGACAACTTTTACAAACTTGACGATTATGCACTTTCAAACATAGGAATCGATTACAATTTTAGCAAAAAAAAGACTTATTTATTGGGCTTTCAAGTATTGAATCTTACGAATGAAAGGTATCAAAATGTAATTTCCCGACCCATGCCCGGAAGAAATTTTAAACTTTATCTAACCTTAAATTTATAATCATGAACTTAAAAAAAATTGGAATTCTATTAACTCTTAGTGGATTATTCTTAACAGCATGTACAAATGATGATGATGTTTCAATACCATTAGGAGCTTATGACAATGGTGTACTTATCTTAAATCAAGGGAATTTTGGAGGAGGAAACAGTTCCATTTCCTTTTGGTCAAATGATTTTTCGACTTTCGAATTTAATGCTTTTAGTTCAGTAAATCCATCTGTTACTTTGGGTGATACCGCACAAGATTTAGGTTTCTATGGAGACAAGGCTTACATAGTTGTAAACCTCTCAAATACCATTCAAGTAGTAAACCGATATACTTTAGAACATTTGACCACAATTTCTACCGGATTATCCAATCCTAGATATATAGCCTTTGCAAATGGAAATGCTTATGTAACGAACTGGGGAGATGCAAGTAACGCAGAAGACGATTATGTGGCGGTAATTAACTTAACATCAAACAGCGTAACATCCTTTATTCCGGTGACTGAAGGTCCGGAACGAATTTTAGAACATGATGACAAATTATTTATAGCACACATGGGTGGTTATGGCTTTGGAAATTCCATTTCGGTTATTCAAGCGAATAATAATAGCGTATCATCTATAGAAGTTGGGGATGTACCAAACTCAATGGCACTTGTAAACAATGACTTATATGTGCTTTGTGGCGGAAAACCTTCTTGGGCTGAACCTGAAACCTCCGGTTCACTTGTTAAAATAAATCTTTCCACAAATACTGTTACTGCTGCTTTACCTTTTTTACTTGGAAATCATCCTTCAAATTTAATTTTTCATGATAATAAATTTTATTATACGGTAGATTCAAATGTGTTTTCAAAAACAATTGAAGCAAATACAATTCCTTCTACTCCAATTTTTAGCACCACAGCACAAGGAGTTTATGGTGTTTACAGTTTTGCAATCGCAAATAACAAAATATTCGTTGGCGATGCTACCGATTATAACTCAAACGGAAAAGTATACATTTATTCTTTAACCGGAACGTTGGAAAACCAAGAAACAGTAGGTGTCATTCCGGGAGGATTTTACTTTAATTAATACCTACAAAAAGAGGATGTTCAAATGAACATCCTCTTTTTTATTTGAGTAAAAAGGAATTAAATCCTTCTGGTAATTCTTCCAAATACATTTCGTTGCCAAATCTTCTAATCGATTTGCTATCCTTAAAATACACTTGTTTGTCTTCAGTATATGGTTGCCCCATACGTCCGTTATCTAAAATGTAATTAATGGCTGTATTGAAAAGTGGTTCATTTTGATCACCTATCACCCCTAAATTAGCTAAATTCTCTGCTTGTTCAATTGTAGGCTCTAACCCATTAACATAATCACCAAAACCGTTTTTATCGGTTATTCTCAATACAATAGGTTGCATAGCATATTTATGATTGGGATTTTTATCTTCTTTCCCAAAGGTTGGCGAGTCATACAATGTAACAGAACCAACGTTTTTTCCAACTGTTGTTGTTCCGATTTGAACTACATTGATATACGGCTTTAAACAATTAATAACTAATTCACTGGCAGAAGCAGTACTCCCTGAACTGATAATGTAAACTTTGGTTAAATTTAAACTATTGATTAAATTACCGTTATTAATAACATCTGTAAAACGATTCACCAAAGCACTAGGATTGGTGTCATTATAATAGACTTCCACTTTGGCATTCCATTGTTGTTTGGCAAAAATTTCAGCGTTAAACTGTCCGGTTATCATACTCGCTAATCGAGTTGCTGTATCGACTGAGCCTCCGGAATTATAGCGTAAATCAAGCACTAAATGGGTGATGCCTTGTGATTTCAACTGACCAAAAGCCTGATTCAATTGATTTTCAAAACCGGAATAAAAACCGTTATACATTAAATAGCCAATTTTTTTGTTCTCAATTTCCACCACATTGATTTGAAAAACAGGATTCTCAGTATAAGCAGTTTTTGAAAGTTCAACGGATTCTCCATTAGGCGTGATATTTCCGGCATTATAATCGGCTAAATTTAGCGTATAAGACTCTAAATTCAGTAAATCACGATAATTATTACTCGTTAAAGGCGTTCCATTAACAGAATAAAAAATATCACCGCGTTGTATATTTTTAGCAGAAGCATCGGAATTGGGTAAAATATACCGTACCCATCCATAAATTTCTGTCGTACTCCCAGTTTTGTATCGCAAACCATAATCAACCCCATTACTTTTTGCAGTTCCTTGCAAAAGTCCTTCTAAAACTGTATAATCATTAAAAATCACACTAAACCGATCGGTAGTTCTGGCTACTAATAAATCTTCAAACAGCAATTCAGGAGTTTCATATCCTTCCAAAAAAACATTCAAATCACTTTGCATAGCAAAAAGATTATCGGCTAAATTTGG
>JAKLIC010000200.1 GCA_022709825.1 Bacteroidota bacterium
TAGGCCGAATTGCTCCACCGATGGTTGCAATAAAAGCCCGTTATTTAATGAATTATACAACAAAGGAAGAATTTGTCAATCACATTGTTCAATTTGTAGAAAATCCAACAGAAGATAATGCGATTATGTATGGAGCAGTCAATCGTTTTAAAGTGATGCCCAAACAAGTTTTTCCGGAAGGAGTAGTGGAAAAGATTGCTAATTATATGTATGAGTACCAAATAGAAGAACCGGTTTGGTTCAAAGAACATTGGGAAAGTAGCGGAAATGGACAAGGAAGAAGAAAGGGAAAAGGCGAATGGATTCAGCCCGGTAAAAAATTGGTAGTTGATGAAAAACCTAAAACCTATGAAGAAATTGTATTAGAATATGCTTTGGGAACTAAAGCTGTTTTAGGTAAAAACCTAATGGGAGCAATACAGTCCAAAGGAACCATGCATGCCATGGAATTTTGTAATGTACAAGCAATGCCTTTAATCGACAGCATGTCAACGCATTTTAACGCAAAAATAAAACGAGTTTCTGATAAAAACAGAAACCCGAATAACAAAGCTAATGCTGAGGAACTCCAATATATCGAAAAATTCAAAACCGATTTAGTGAATAAAAGAGAATCAAAACCTGTAGTGATTGAAAAAGGAAATATGGTGCAATTTTATTATCCTATTCCAACTAACACGATGTGTTTGCAATGCCATGGAACACAAATCAAACCGGAAGTTTCTAAACAAATACTCAAATTGTATCCGAATGATTTGGCTGTAGGTTATAGTGAAAATGAAATCAGAGGCATTTGGAGTATTACTTTCGAAAAGAACTAAATATGATAGATTTCTGGAATATTCGTTATGCAGAAAATGATTTTGCTTATGGAAAAGAACCCAACCAATTTTTAGTTGAAAATATTGATCATATTCCTAAAGGAAAGATGCTTTTTCCTGCGGAAGGCGAAGGAAGAAATGCAGTTTATGCTGCACAAAAAGGATATGAAGTTTATGCGTTTGACACAAGTATAAAGGCTAAAGAAAAAGCAATAGAACTTGACAAAGCTCATAATGCATCCATAAATTACCAAGTTGGAATGTTATCCGACTTACATTACCCGGAAAATAGTTTTGATGGAATAGTTTTGATTTATGCTCATGTTCCAAATGAAATTCGAAATGATTTTCATAAGCATTTAATCCGTTTATTAAAACCCGGAGGTGTAGTACTTTTTGAAGCGTTTAGTAAAGAACAATTAAATTATTCTTCCGGAGGACCAAAAGACTATGATATGCTGTTTTCAGAAGAAGAAATTAAAACTGAATTTTCGTCTTTACAATTCACACAATTAGAAACGTTAGAAATTGATTTAAACGAAGGAAAATACCATCAAGGTAGAGCAAGTGTGGTCCGATTTAAAGCCACCAAATTATGAAAATTAACTCCAAAGACATTGTTTTGGTTAGCATTCAATTTGTTTTGTTTATTTTATATACAATTCCTTTTGGTGGATCTTTGGAGTTTTTTTCATGGTTTAAAACCATTGGTTTGATTACTTCAATAGTTGGATTTGTCATTTTAGTTTTAGCACTTTTACAATTGAATAAAAATCTCTCTCCATTTCCAACTCCAAAAAATAATGCTGTTTTAATTCAAAATGGATTGTATGCTTGGGTTCGACATCCGATTTACACGGGATTACTTTTACTTTTTTTTGGCTATAGTATCTATCAAGCTTCTCTGTTTAAATTATTCATAACTTTTTTACTTTGGGTGTTGTTCCATTTCAAAACACAGTATGAGGAATTGCAATTGCAACGAAAGTTTCCTGATTACACTACCTACAAGAAGAATAAAGGTCGCTTTTTCCCAAAATTTATTTAATTATTTTAAGTCACTTAATTATTTTTATGTACATTTGTTAACCAAATGGTTAAACCAAATAGTTAGTAAAAATGACTACAGAAGAAAAAATATTTGAAGCAGCTCACAAAGTCTTTCAACAAAAGGGATTTTCAGGAGCCCGAATGCAGGAAATTGCAGACGAAGCCGGTATTAACAAAGCGATGTTACATTACTGTTTTAAAAATAAGGAGTTACTTTTTGAAGCAGTTTTTATGAAAGCATTTGCTCAGTTAGCTCCTCAGATAAATGAAATATTTAATTCAGATGCTTCGGTTTTTGATAAAATCAGAAGGTTCACGGATAGTTATATTTCATTTGTTATTGAAAATCCATTTTTACCTCCTTTTATCATTCAGGAAATGAATAATAATCCTGAGTTTGTAGAGCGTTTTTTAAATCATAAAAACAGACCTAATCCCACAATTCTGATTGCTCAAATAGAAAAAGAAATTGCGGAAGGAATAATTAAAGAAATAAATCCAAAGCAACTTTTACTAGATATTTTTTCAATGACAATTTTTCCTTTTGCTGCACAAGTTCTAGTAAAAGGAATGATTCAAATAAATGAAAAAGAATTCTTTGAATTAATGGAACAGCGAAAATTTCATATTTCCGAACAAATTATTAATGCTATAAAAAAATGAAAAAAATAATTTCTTTGATA
>JAKLIC010000201.1 GCA_022709825.1 Bacteroidota bacterium
ATTCAAAATCCGGAAAATTACTTTTAATTGGAGCTGTATTTTTTGTTCTTTCTGACAGTATTTTAGCGATTAATAAATTTTACGTGCCTATTTATTTGAGTTCTTTTTGGATCATGAGTACCTATATTACTGCTCTGTTTCTAATCGTAAAAGGGGTTTTGAATTTAAATTCAAAGCAATAAAAAAGGCTCAAAATTTGAGCCTCTTTAAACAAATTGAAATTTTATTATCTACTGAATACAGTTATATAACTGACTGTTTCTGCTCCTTCAACCACAGTGACTTTAATTTTTAAAGTTGAACTGTTTAAGGTTATAATAGTTGCATTAACAGTTTCTCCATCTATTGTTAAAGTCAAGTTGTTATCACTTTTTAGATAAGTTCCCATTGACAAATCAGATTCACAACCGGCACCTTCATTAAAATAATTTTCATTTTTAACTACGCCTTCGGCAGTAAACTCAACATAATCTTGGTTGCAACCGGTCGTATGTTGATACGGTTCTAAAACTTCTTGGCCTCCTTCTACGGCGAAACCTTCTTGAGAGAAAATCCATTTACCAACAATCGATGTGTTTTCATCGTCACTACAAGAACTGGTTGTTAATCCTAAACTAAGTAAGGCAATAAAGAAAATTGATATTTTTTTCATTTTAATGTGTTTTTAAATTAATGATGTAAAATTACTATAAAATTTATAATTATAAATCAATTTTTCCTATTGCACAACTTATATAGGATTTTGCTTTGTTGCCAAAAGTGTTTGATTCTCCTTCTTCCGGATAACCTAAACTATTTAAAGTTGATTTAATAGTCTCTATGATTCCTTCATTTTCATAACTTACTTCTACCAAACTTTTTTCAACATCCACTTCTACAATAGAAACAGATTCAATGGTATGTAATTTTTTTGAAATTGTATTGGCACATCCTTCACATTTCAAATTTTGAACTTTTATCGTTGTTTTCATAACTTATTATTTTATGCAAATTTACTCATTTTGATGATAAATAAGTCTAAAAAAAGATTATAACTTTCTGATTTTTTTTCATTTGAAAGCACATAAAAAAACTAATTGATTATAAAACTACAACATTTTCAATTGGTTAAGTATGTTTCAAAGTTGACTTTTTTTTTAAAATGTACATTTGCTTTCTTTATTTTTAAAAACTATCTTTAGCTTAAATTTTAAAAAAAATTGCAACTCTTGAAAAAAATACTATTTTTTAGTTTTATACTAATTTCGCATTTGGGTTTTGCTCAAGAACTCCCTCCCATCGTAAAATATCCACCGAGTAGCTACAACGCAGGGAACCAAAATTGGATGATTAGTCAAGATAAAAACAATTTTGTTTATTTTGCAAATAATGAAGGCTTGTTGGAATTTAACGGTTCTGACTGGACTATTTATCCATCGCCTAATGAAACGATTATGAGATCGGTAAAAGTGATAGATGAAAAAATCTATACCGGCTGTTATATGGAATTTGGTTTTTGGAAAAGATTATCAAACGGACAATTAAAATATACTTCTTTAAGTTCAAAAGTCAAATCAAAAATACTAGATGATGAACAGTTTTGGTCCATCTTACATTTCGATCATTGGGTTATTTTCCAGTCTTTAAATCAGTTATTCATTTATGATACAAAAACTTCTACATTTGAAGTTATAACTCCTAAAAGTGGCATTTTTAAAGCATATATTACTTCCAAATCCATTTTTTATCAAACTGTTTCTGAAGGACTATTTGAAATAGAAAATGGTAAAGGCAAATTGTTTTCTAAAAATCCTTTTTTTATTCAAAATAGAATAATTTCAATTTTCAAACAGGACAATTCTTTCCTTTTTCTGACACAATACAATGGCTTTTATGAATATAAAAATGAAATAATTCAAAAATGGGTAACCGATTCTGATCCAGAAATTAATTCCAGCAGCATATATTGTGCCCAGAAAAACTCAGATAATAGTATTGTTTTTGGTACTGTTTCAAATGGAATTTTCATCATTGATTCCAATGGTAAAACAAAATACCATATCACTCAAAATAAAGGAATTGGAAACAATACGGTTTTATCTTTATTTGAAGATACTGAAAAAAATATATGGATTGGGCTTGATAACGGAATCAATTGCATAAATCTCTCTTCTCCTATTTTTAGTTATACAGACAACACAGGGATTTTGGGTACCGTATACACTTCTATACTAAAAGAGGGCAAATTATATATTGGAACAAATCAGGGATTATTTTATAAAAATATTCAAGAAGATAATAATTTCAAATTCATTTCCGGAACAAAAGGTCAGGTTTGGTCACTTTTTTCACATGATAACAGTTTATTTTGCGGACATGATTTAGGAACTTTTTTAATAGAAAATCAAACGGCAATACCAATTTTTTCTGCTTCCGGCACATGGAAATTTGAACCTATTGAGTCTAATAAAAATATTTTATTACAAGGAAACTATTATGGCCTATCTGTTTTAGAA
>JAKLIC010000202.1 GCA_022709825.1 Bacteroidota bacterium
GGTCTTTTTGACCCCATTCGTCCATAAGTTCTTGCGGAACATATTTGGTGCCACTCGCCTCTTCATGCCCACGCATTCTGAAGGTTTGAAACTCCAGCAAAACAGGTCGTGGATTTTCTCGTAAGGAAGCAGCTAAGGCCGCGACCTTGGTGTAAACGGCTAAAATATTATTCCCGTCGATAATATGGCTTTCCATGCCGTAGCCAATTCCTTTGTCTGCTAAATTGGTACAACGGTATTGTTCATTTGTTGGTGTTGATAAACCATATCCATTATTTTCTATGACAAACAATACGGGTAAGTCCCACACGGCGGCAATGTTTAAAGCCTCGTGGAAATCGCCTTCGCTGGTTGCTCCTTCACCGGTAAATACGGCAGTTATTTTTCCGTTTTTCATTAACTTATTGGCTAAGGCTATACCATCAGCCACACCTAATTGTGGGCCTAAATGCGATATCATTCCAATGATTTTGAACTCTTGCGTACCGAAATGGAAAGAACGGTCTCTTCCTTTGGTGAAACCGCTTTTCTTGCCTTGCCATTGGGCAAATAATCGGTGCAGGGGAATTTCCCGCGTGGTGAAAACACCCAAA
The DNA here is from genome assembly GCA_022709825.1 of Bacteroidota bacterium. GTDB lineage: Bacteria > Bacteroidota > Bacteroidia > Flavobacteriales > Flavobacteriaceae > Flavobacterium. The sequence continues at coordinate 594 of JAKLIC010000202.1, forward strand.
TTACGATGCATGGGAAGGATGTATTCGTCTTTGTCTAACGCAGAAGTGATGCCTACCGAAATGGCTTCCTGACCAATGCCGGAGAACCATTTAGAGACTTTTCCCTGACGAAGCAGAATGAGCATCTTTTCTTCGATCAAACGGGGTTTGAGTAAACGAATATATAAATCAAGTAAGGTTGTGTCGGAAAGGTCTCTTCTATCAAAAATCATAGTATCGCTATTTTTAAACGCTCCCAAAAGTACAAAAAATAACAAATTTTAAATAGATTGTTATACTTTTTTAAAAGAGGTTTTCAGTGATGTTCATAACTTTCAATTTTGCAGATAGAAATATTTATTTACATTTGTATTTACAAGCATTCAACTCACTTTGAGTTATTAACAAATAATCATTTAGTATGCAAAAAATTCCTAGTGTTGACTTGCGTGATTTCCTATCGGATGACCCGGTACGCAAACAAAAATTTGTAAATGAAATCGGAAAAGCTTATTCAGATATAGGGTTTGTAGCCTTGAAAGGTCACTTTTTAGACGACCGTTTGGTGGGCGAATTATATGGTGAAGTGCGTAATTTTTTCTCTCTTCCGGTAGAGACCAAATTAAAGTATGAAATTCCCGGTATTGGTGGACAACGTGGCTATGTATCGTTTGGTAAAGAACACGCTAAAGGACGTTCTGCCGGTGATTTAAAAGAGTTTTGGCACTTTGGTCAATTTGTGGAGAAAGATTCCAAGTATGCGGATGAATATCCTGATAACGTAGAAGTAGCTGAATTACCAAAATTCAATTCAACCGGAAAAGAAGCGTATCAAATGCTTGAAAAAACGGGTATTTATGTGTTGAGAGCCTTGGCTTTATACTTAGGATTAGACGAGTTTTATTTTGATAATTATATTAAAGAAGGGAATAGTATTTTAAGACCGATTCACTATCCGCCTATTACGGATGAGCCAAAAGATGCTGTTCGAGCAGCAGCCCATGGTGATATTAACTTGATTACGCTTTTGATGGGAGCTCAGGGAAAAGGATTGCAAGTTCAAAACCACAACGGTGATTGGATTGATGCGATGGCTGAACCGGATGAATTGATGATTAATGTAGGCGACATGTTGTCGAGACACACGAATAATAAATTAAAATCAACCATTCATCAAGTGGTGAATCCACCAAGGGAATTATGGGGAAATTCAAGGTATTCCATTCCTTTTTTCATGCATCCTGTGAGTGACATGCGATTAGATGTATTAGAAGATTGTATTGATGAAAATCATCCGAAATTATATGAAGATATTTCTGCAGGAGAATTTTTGCATGAACGATTGGTTGATTTGGGATTGATTAAGAAGTAAATTATAAAAACTCATAAAAAGAAAGACATTGAGTTTTAGCTTGATGTCTTTTTGTTTTAAAGGTTATGAGGTTAAGGGATTTAAAGAATTTATAATCGTTTAGTCTCAGTAACTTAGCAACTTAGTATCTTAAAAAATGAATGACTTAAGCGAACAACTCAAAAAACTATTCCCTGACCACCAACCTTCGAATGAACCGGAGCAGGTTGATGAAACTCCGCACGAATTATATGTTCAGAAAGAACCAATGATTTGTCAATATGAAAAGCGAAAAGGAAAACCTACCACCATTATTTCAGGTTATGAAGGCACAGAGGAAGATTTTAAAATTTTGGCTAAAGAAATTAAGAGTAAATTAGCCGTTGGTGGTAGCTTCAAAGATGATGAAATAATCATACAAGGCGATTACCGTGATAAAATAATGAAAATACTCCAAGAGAAAGGATTTAAAACCAAACGTGTAGGAGGGTAACTATGGTTTAATAATGTTCAATGTTGTTTAAAATTGTTTAAAGTTTTTCCTTTTAACGCTTAAACAATTTTAAACC
>JAKLIC010000203.1 GCA_022709825.1 Bacteroidota bacterium
ATTTGTTCCGTATTCTATCATTTGTGAAGCATGAAAAGTTCCTTCGCTTCCGGTAAATCCTTGTACTATTATTTTTGAATCTTTATTGACTAAAACGCTCATGATTGTGTTTGTTTGTTTTTAATTTTTGTATTACAAAAGTAATTCTTTAGAAAAAATATAGCTCACTTTTTTTATCGATTTTTAAATAAAGTTGCTAAATTAATATATAATTTAAGGTAATTATGGTAGTTGACTCATTTGATAACCACGAAATAATTTGCCATCTTGAATTTCCCATATCACAAAGAAATACGCTAAACGGTTAATTTGCCTCGGATTTTCAATAGTAGTCCCAAAATGGGTATAATGAACCGACACTAAATTATCCTCAGCCAAAATTTGGTGAATTTGAACAACAAATGTTTCATATCCCACTTTCAATTCTTCTGCCAATTGAAGTAAGCCTTCCCTGTCTTTTCTAATCAAGCCTTTACTACTATTCCACTCTAACGAAAAATCAGGATGTAAAAAAACATCCATTGTATTTTTGTTATACAAAGCATCGGAATTATAAAAATCTAAAACCAGCTCTTTTGCATTCATTTTATTTTAATTTTTCTAAAATTTCAGGAATTCGTTTGATATATGCCAATTGTTTTAATTTTTCTCGTGACTCTTCAATTGGAGTTCCAAAGTAAGTTTTACCACCTTCAATAGATTTTGTAACTCCGGTTTGTCCCATCACAACCGCTTTAGTTCCAATAGTTATTCCACTTGTTGTTCCTACTTGCCCCCACATTGTTACTTCATCTTCAATAACTACGCAACCGGCAATTCCGGTTTGAGCAGCGATTAGGCATTTTTTTCCGATTACTGTATCATGACCCACATGAACTTGGTTGTCAATTTTAGTTCCTGCTCCAATCGTTGTATCTCCTGTTACTCCTCTATCAATAGTACACAAAGCTCCAATTCCTACATTATCTTCAATAATTACTCGGCCGCCGGATATTAATTGATCAAAACCCTCAGGTCTTTTTTTATAATAAAAAGCATCGGCACCTATAATTGTTCCGGCCTGAATAATGACATTATCACCCAGTACACAATGGTCATAGATTGATACATTAGCATGAAGTAGACAATTTTTTCCAATTTTTACATGATTTCCAACAAAACAATTGGGTTGAATTTTGGTTCCTTCACCAATTTGAGCTGTTGGAGCAATCGAAACATTTGAAAAAGTAAACGGTCTAAAATGATTTGTCAATTTATTAAAATCACGAAACGGATCATCAGAAATCAACAATGCTTTTCCTTCCGGACATTCTACTTCTTTATTAATTAAAACAATAGTCGCGGCCGAATGTAGAGCTTTATCATAATATTTGGGGTGATCTACAAAAACAATATCCCCGTGCTCAACCACATGAATTTCATTCATACCCTGAACCGAAAAATTTTCATCTCCCACAAATTCACTACCGATAATTTGGGCTATTTCTTTAAGCGAATATGTTTTTGGAAATTTCATAAACTTTGAAATTGATATTGTTGTTAAAAACTATTCTTTCACACGCTCCATGTAATTTCCGGAAGCTGTATCAATTTTTATTTTATCTCCCTCATTGATAAACAAAGGAACGTTTACTGATGCACCGGTTTCTACTTTGGCAGGTTTAGTAGCATTTGTTGCCGTATTTCCTTTAACACCCGGTTCGGTATAAGTAACTTCTAAAACTATAGAAGCAGGCATATCTACTGATAATGGTAAATCGGTTTCAGTATTAATTTGAACCATCACAAGAGTCCCTTCTTTTAATAAATCAGGAGCATCTAAAATATCTCTATTTAAGGTAATTTGCTCAAAACTTTCCGTATTCATGAAATAAAATTCAGTTCCTTCTGAATATAAAAATTGGTACGTGTGTGTTTCAACCCGAACTACATCAATTTTGTGTCCTGCAGAGAAAGTATTATCTAATACTTTTCCGTTTGTTAAACTTTTTAATTTTGTTCTCACAAAAGCGGGACCTTTACCCGGTTTTACATGAAGAAATTCAATAATTTTGTAGATGTCGTGGTTGTGTTTAATACATAATCCGTTTCTAATATCTGCCGTACTTGCCATTCTCGTTTTGTTTGTTTAATTCTATTTATTTGTTCTATAATTATCTTAATATACTCCTGTATAACCTTTCATTACACCACGAGAAGAATTTCTTATAAATTGTAAAATTTCATCTCGCTCCGGTGAAGCAGACATTTCAGCTTCTATAATGCTAACTGCTTGCGAAGTGTTATAATTTTTTTGGTAAAGAATTCTGTATATTTCTTGAATTTCTCTGATTTTTTCTGTGGTAAATCCTCTTCTTCTTAATCCAACTGAATTAATTCCAACATAAGATAATGGTTCTTTTGCAGCTTTTGTATAAGGTGGAACGTCTTTTC
>JAKLIC010000204.1 GCA_022709825.1 Bacteroidota bacterium
TGCTGTTGCCGTTCCGAAAGCTATTTTAGATAAAATTGGTTGCTTTGATGAAACAATAACCCTAGGTGCTGGAGAAGATACTGATTTATGGATTCGAATTGCTGTTGATTATCCGGTGGCTTTTTCTACTGAAATTTCTGCCCGATATAATATGACGGCTCAAAACAAAATAAGTTTCAGTGATACAACGAAACGAAACTTTGCCCGATTAGATAAGTTTTATCAACAAGAAAAAGAAAATCCTTCCCTTAAGAAATTTTTAGATTTGTACCGGGTTGTTTATGCACTCAAACATAAATTAGCCGATGATGAAAAGAACTTTGCTTTTTATTATTCCGCCATTGCGATGGAAAATTGCCCTTTGAAAAGTAGAATATTGTTGAAGTTACCTACCTTTATTTTGAAAAAGCTATTTGTGTTTGGACGGTTGTTGAACTCAAACAAAATGTATTTCAATTTTTACACCCGCTTATTCAAGTCTTGATTTTTGGTAAACGCCAAAAATACTGTCGGTTTCACCCACTTTTTCCACAAACTCTTCTTCCTTTTTAATCAAATAAGCAAGTAATTGATTTGTTTCATCGTCATTTTTTAAGAAATTATGAGCGATGCCTTTTAAAAGAATATGCAGAATATTCCATCCTAATTTTTTTTCTTCCAACACAGTAAAATTGTTATGCAAAGCATTTTTTAAATTAGCAGAATCAGGAGCTTCGGAAGGATCAACCAACATCATCCTTATTAGTCCCGGTCGATAAACTTTCCGCTTAACGGATTTGCCATCGATGAGCGTTTTATATTTTTTGGGGAGTTTTTTTAGTAAATCATTCGCAAAATCAAGTTGCTCTTTTTTCCATTGCAAACGGTTGGGACCACAAAATTCATTTGCTACTAAAATTCCCTCTGTTTTTAATAGTGGTGAAATTTCGTTTTTTAAAAACCCATTGATGTCATTAAAATGATGCAAACTGGAATCGAATAAAATTAAATCAAACGATTCATTATTAAAATTCATTTGATGAAAATCGCCGGCTATATACTCGATATTCAGGTTGTTTTCCAAGGCAGTTTGTTTGGCTCTTTCTATTCTTTCGTTAGAAATATCTACACCGATTACTTTTGAAAATAGTCCGGAAACGGCAAATTTACGTTCGTGTTTTCCTTCGCCGCAACCAATGGATAATAAGGATAAATTGGTTTTGTTGTGAAAGTATTTTTGAACAACATACGACTCATAACTCACTTCCGGATTGCCTGAAATTAAGTTATTCCAATACTGTTGTAAAGAAGGAATAATCCAAAAATCAGAGGAAGATTGATACTGGTTCCACTTTGCTGAAACCCGTTTGTTTTTAGTTAAATTAAAAAGGGAAGCCAATTGCAGAAATCCTTTTTGTTTCACTTTATAGTAAACGTCAAGGAAGTCACCCACAGAAACGAATGAGGTTTCTTTCGTCATTTCGGTTATTTAGAATTACAAAAATCGATGAAATCCCGGATGTAATCTTCCTCTTCAAACACGTCTGAAGCCACCACTAAACAAACGGAACCCGAAGAAAAGTTTTTCAGTTCCCGCCATATTCCTTCATTAATCAATAAGCCTTCAAAAGGTTTGTTTAAAGTAATTATCTTTTCTGTTTTTCCATCGTTTAGAATTACATCAAAACTTCCGCTAAGAGCCACCAAAAACTCTTTTTGTTGGATATGCGAATGTCCGCCACGCTCAGCACCACTTGGCACATCATATAAATAGTAAACACGTTTCATTTCAAAAGGCAAAACGTTTTTTTCTATGACAGATAAATTGCCACGCGGATCTTCAATTTTTGGTATAGCTATAAGTTGAAAAGACAAAATAGTTTATTTTTAATTTTGATTTACAAATCTAAGGGATTAAGTAATTAGAGTGCCTTATTTTTTAAAAATTGTTTCCTTCCATTGTGAAATGACTTGTTCAAATCGATGTTTTTCTAATGAATGCAAGGTGTTTGCTTTACAAAATTTCAATAATTCCGGTTCCAAAACAAATCGATTCATGGCAATCGTCAGTTTTTCAATGTTTTGATTTTCCACTAATAAGCCGTTTTGTTCCTGCTGAATGATTTCGTTTGGCCCTGATTCACAATCAAACGAAATTACCGGCGTTCCACAAGCCAAGGCTTCAATCAATACATTAGGATAACCTTCATTTCGGCTGGAAAGCACTAAAAATTGAGCTTGCTTCATGAAGGCATACGGATTTTTTTGAAACCCTTTGAAATGTACAAATGAAGTAAGGTTAGCTTTTGCTACAATCGATTCCAATTTATGTTTAAACATGCCATCACCCAAAAAAACGAGATGAATATTTTGTGCCGGTAATTCAGAATCAGCATAACTTTCCAGTAATTTATCAAACTGCTTGATGTTGTCTTC
>JAKLIC010000205.1 GCA_022709825.1 Bacteroidota bacterium
GATTAGTTTTTGGAATTATTATCCGGATCGAATCGAATGCCAGGATCTATATAATCTAAAAACCAATACACATTCTAATCATTTGATTCTTTACAAAAAAGAATTGCCTATTTATTTTGAAGCCATTGAAAGAGAACAAATGATTATCGCTTCCGATGTAAAACGTCAAAAAGAAACATCTGAATTTATTGGTAATTACTTTAATGAACACAATATTAAATCATTACTTGACTATCCTGTTTTTATAAATGGAAAACTTTATGGTATTATCTGTTTTGAAGCAACAGATACAATTCGGTACTGGGATAATGAAGACATTAATTTTACACGCTCTGTTTCTGAAATTATTTCGTTGGGAATTGAAACTTTAAAACGTAAAAAAATTGAAGATACACTTCAAAATAAAAGTAATGTATTAACTGCAATCACAAAAATTTCCGAAAAAATTCTAGCCAATTCAAGTGTTTTTAATGTTTTTGATGAAATTTTGGAAACAGTTGGTACTGTTACCAATATTGACAGGGTATATTATTTTGAAGTAAATGAAGAAAAAAGAGTCATTTCTCAAAAATACGAATGGACAAATTCAAAAACAGAACCTCAAATTGATAATGAGGAGCTCCAAAATTTACCTTTCGAAGTGATATTGGATATGATTATTCCACTCAAAAAAAATAAAAATTACAATAAAATTGTAAAAGATATCTTTGAAAGTGATTTAAAAGAAATGCTTAAATCACAAAACATAAAATCAATTTTAATATTACCTATTTTCGTTAAAAACGCATTTTATGGGATGATTGGATTTGATGATTGTACCAACGAGAGATTGTGGACGGAAGACGAATTAAATATTCTTCAAACTTTAGTTAATAATATTACTTCGGCTATTGAACGAAATATTAATGAAAATATCATAAACGACAGTGAAATCCGTTTCAGACTTTTAGCTGATAATATTCCGGGTACCATTTATCTTTCAAAATATGATTCAAAATTTACAAAAATTTATTTGAACAATGAAATAGAAAATTTAACCGGATATCCAAAAGAAGATTTTTTAACTAACGAAATATCCTATTTAGATATTATTCACCCCGACGATAGAGAAAGAGTGATAAAAGACCAAAAATATGCATTAGAAAATGGTCAAAAAATTCATTTTATTTACCGAATTATTCACAAAGACGATCGAATTGTTTGGGTAGAAGAATTTGGAGATGTTATCGTAAAAGACAATCAAGTCGAATTCATAGAAGGTATTTTTATTGACATTACGGAACGAAAATTGCAAGAAGCAGCCATTAAAGAAAAAGAAATGGCAATCGCGGCTAACAAAGCCAAATCAGAATTTTTAGCCAATATGAGTCATGAAATCAGAACTCCTTTAAATGGAATTATTGGTTTCACTGATTTATTAATGCGTTCTGATTTGGAAAAATCGCAAGCAAAATACATGAAAACGGTTAATCAATCTGCTAAATCGTTAATGAGTGTAATAAACGATATATTGGATTTTTCTAAAATTGAATCCGGAAATTTAGAATTAGTTATTGAAGAAACAAAATTAACTGAACTTGCTCGGGAAGTGATAGATACAATTAAGTTTGATGCTATTCAAAAGAAAATTGATGTTGATTTGCATATAAACAAAGATGTCCCGGTAAAAGTTTGGATTGACCCAATTAGATTAAAACAAATTTTAATAAATTTATTGGGAAATGCTGTGAAATTTACCTCAAACGGAAAAATTAAATTAACCGTAACCGTACTTGACAGAATTACTACTCATCAAACGCGTTTACGTTTTTCAGTCATTGATACCGGTATTGGAATCAGACGAGAAAATCAAGCCAAAATATTTGAAGCCTTTTCACAAGAAGACAGTTCAACAACCAGACAATATGGTGGAACAGGTTTGGGATTAAGTATATCAAACAAACTTCTTGCCTTGATGAATAGCAAACTACAATTAGATAGTGAACCAAACAAAGGAAGTACTTTCTATTTTGATATTGATGTTCAATCTTCCAGCAAAGAAATCGAAAACATGCCTAAAAAAATAGAGGTAGATGAAGAATATGTTTATCAAAATCAATCCAATGCAAACGTGTTGATTGTTGAGGACAACAATATTAATTCACTTTTGGCAAAAACATTAATAAAAAAAATAATTCCGAATGCAAAAATTACTACCGTTACAAATGGTTTAGAAGCCTATGAAAAATATCAAGAAGCCACTTTTGATATTATTTTTATGGATATTCAAATGCCCATTATGAACGGTTATGAAGCAACAAAAGAAATTAGAAAATTAGATACCGGAAAAGAAGTTCCCATTATTGCCTTAACTGCCGGTACTGTTATTGGTGAAAAAGAAAAATGTCTTGAAATCGGAATGAATGATTA
>JAKLIC010000206.1 GCA_022709825.1 Bacteroidota bacterium
GAGTTGTGGATTATTCCCTTCCACTAAATATACATAAGGTCCAGTTGCCGTGCCAAATCTACCTCTTCTGGTTTTTATATCTTTTAATTCCGCTGTAGGTTCATCGGTTACAAAATATTGTTTGACTTCTTTGATTCCAATGTCCACATAATCGGTGGAGAAAAACCAACCTCTCCAAAACCAATCTAAGTCAACCGCGGAAGCATCTTCCATTGTTCTAAAAAAATCTTCAGGCGTTGGATGTTTAAATTTCCATCGGTTAGCATACGTTTTAAAAGCATGGTCAAACAATTCGCGACCCATAATAGTTTCACGCAAAATATTCAATCCGGTTGCCGGTTTAGAATAAGCATTAGCTCCAAATTGGTGAATACCTTCAGAATTAGACATGATTGGTTCTAAAAACTTTTGGTCGCCACTCATATAAGGCACTATTTTGTGAGCCGGACCACGACTTGACGGGTAATTCTCCATGAAATCTTGTTCAGCTAAATATTGTAAAAACGTGTCTAAGCCTTCATCCATCCATGACCACTGGCGTTCATCAGAATTGACAATCATCGGAAAATAATTATGTCCGACTTCGTGAATAATTACGCTAATCATACCGTATTTGATTCGGTCTGAAACATATCCGTTGGCATCTGGTCGACCATAATTCCAACAAATCATTGGGTATTCCATTCCTTGATCTTCAGCAGAAACAGAAATTGCTTTATGATAAGGATAATCAAACGTATGTTTAGAATATGTTTTTAACGTTTGTGCCACCGCTTTGGTAGAATATTGTTCCCACAACGGATTGCTCTCATTAGGATAAAGAGAAATAGCCATCACATTTTTGGTTTCTAATTTTACTGCCATGGCATCATAAATGAATTTTCTAGAGGATGAAAATGCAAAGTCTCTCACATTTTCAGCTCTGAATTTCCATGTTTTTGTTTTATCAGAAAACCCTTTCTCAGTTGCTTTTGCCTCGTCCGGTGTAACAATTAAAACGGGCTTATCAAATGTTTTTTCTGCAAGTTCATATCTTTTTACTTGTTCGGGCGTAAAAACTTCTTTTCTATTCAATAAAACTCCGGTAGCTTCTAATACATGGTCTGCCGGAACAGTTATATTCACGTCATAATTTCCAAAGGCCAAAGCAAACTCTCCCCTTCCCCAAAACTGCATATTTTGCCAGCCTTCCACATCATTATAAACAGCCATTCTTGGAAAAAATTGAGCAATAACATATAATCTATTTCCGTCTTTTTCAAACTCTTCATAACCGGAACGGCCGCCATCTACTCTATAATTATTGATATTGTACCACCATTTAATTGAAAAAGAAACTTTTTCCTTTGGTTTTAATGGAGTTGGTAAATCAATTCGCATCATGGTTTGATTAATTACGTAGGAAAGTGGTTTTCCATTAGCATCATTCACATAAACCAAATTAAATCCACCATCAAAAGTTTGTTGCATGTAATTTTTCACAAATCCATCAACAGGAACTGAGCCCTCCATTTTTTGACTTTCAATTAATGGCGTTTTCGATTGTCGGGCTCTCATGTTTTGGTCTAACTGAACCCAAAGATATTCTAATGATTCAGGTGAATTATTGTGATAAGTAATTGTTTCAACTCCATCAATACGTTTATTTTTATCATCTAAAACAACATCCATTTTATAATCTGCCTGTTGCTGATAATAAGCCGGCCCTGGTGCACCGGAGGCCGTTCTGAACATATTGGGTGTAGCCAATAAATCATAGACTTGGCTAAATTTATTCGTGTCGTAATGACCTGATTCTCTTTTTGTTTCAGTTTTTTCTTGGGCCAACAATAAGGCTGGAAATAATCCGAAAAATAGCAGCTTCTTCATCTAAATTTTTTTTGAAGGAACTAAAATAAACATTTTAAAGAAGCAGAAATTTTTTTATCAGTAATTTAACAACTCGTTGGGATTATCAGGAGTTAACAAAGCACTTTGTTTGCTATTTAAAACTTGGGTATGAATGATGTTTTGTTGTTCAGCAATAAAATCAAATAAAAGAGTGTTTTTAACTTCAATAGAATTCACTTTGGAAACATCACTTACTTTTAGATAAATGATAAATACATCATCTTCTATTTCTTTTTGTACAAATTGAATCTCTTTAAATTTTGCATTTACTTTAATGGAAAAATTATCTGAAATATACTTTTTAAATTGTTCCAATTGAACTGCTGACTCTTTAGAAGAACCCAAATAGAACTTAGTTTTATGTTTTTTTTCTAACGCATTATTCAAATCATCAATAAAAAAACGAGCTGTAATTTGTATTACTTTTTTTTCAGGAACAAAATTAATTTGTGTCACAGAAACATAAAATTTATGTATCGTGAAAGAACATAATCCTATAA
>JAKLIC010000207.1 GCA_022709825.1 Bacteroidota bacterium
TCATACAATGAAATACCGGTCCAGCTAAAACCTAAAAGGAAATTAATTAAGTTTCTAAGTGTAAAGATTTCAAATGGCAAATCGGTATCTCCACTTTCTGAATCTATATCTGTTTCACCACCACTCAAACCTATAAAAGTCATAATGGTTTGCAATAAAAAAAACAAACTTACCGGTAGAGCGATATACCAATAGCTTTTGAGTAATGGATCTAATCCTTCAAGAAATTCCATAAATATAGTTTTAGGTTGGTTACAACTTTTATACGTGAAGTTTTACAAAAAGTTACAATTATCATTAATTCTCAACCAATTTTTTAAAATTTCTTTTCCAAAAGGAGTTAGAATACTTTCTGGGTGAAACTGAACACCTCTAACGTCAAAATACTTATGCTTGACAGACATGATTTCATTGTTTTCATCAACTGAGGTAACTTCTAAAACTTCCGGAATGTTTTCTGTATTTATCACCCAAGAATGATATCTTCCTACTTGTAAGTTTTTAGGTAAACCATCGAAAAGCACATCCTCTTGAATAATAGTTATTTGAGAAGAAACGCCATGATGTACTTTATTTAAATTAAGTAAATTACCACCAAATACTTCAGCAATTGCTTGAAGGCCTAAACAAATGCCTAAAATACTTTTTTGAGGGGCATACTTTTTAATAACTTGATTTAATAATCCGGCATCCTTTGGCAAACCCGGACCGGGAGACAGAAGTATTTTCTGAAAAGGCTCTACTTCATGGAGTTCAAATTCATCGTTTCTAAAAACTGTTACTTCACAATTCAAATCTTCTAAATAATGAACTAAATTATACGTAAAACTATCGTAATTGTCTATGACTAATACTTTTTTCATTTGGTTGGTTAAGAAAGGTAAAAATACAAAGTTTTATCATTAAGACATAAAAAAACCTGACACTTTCGTGTCAGGTTATTCGCAATTTTTCCCACTATTTATTAGTAAACTAAATTTACATTTAATTCAAATTCGTCATCAATTGCTTTGTCTCCTAAATTATCAAAGAAACTTCCTGAACCATATTTAATGTCATATTTTGTTCTGTTGATTTTGAAAGATGTTCTAGCAGTTCCATCTCCTAAAGCTAAATCAAAAGTAACAGGAACTGTAATTCCTTTAATGGTTAAATCTGCAGTCACAGTATAAATATCACTTCCTTTAGAACCTATTTTTTTAAATTCTAATGTTGATGTTGCATATTTTTCTACACCGAAAAAGTCTCCAGATTTTAAATGACCTTCTAATTTTTCTTTTCCTTTTCCTGCCTCTAAATCAGAAACAGCGATTGAAGTCATATTTACTTCAAATGAACCTCCCTTTAATTTTTTCCCTTCGAAAACTAAGGTTCCAGATCCAAAATTAATAGTTCCATCATGTTGACCGGTTACTTTTTTACCAATCCATTTGATAGAGCTTTTTTCAACATTAATTTTTTTGTTTTGTGCTGTTGCTGAAAATGTTCCTAAGGCAACAACAAGAGCTAAAGCGATTGTTTTAAAATTTTTCATTGTTTTTCTTGTTTTTAATTATTGATTATAAATTGATAAATAGTTCACTTTTTGGTTTACGCACTTTAGCGTAATGTTGGGTTAAATCTTCGTTATGTCTATATCCTATTGTGGCAATTAAAGAAGCATTTAAACCTAATTTTTTTAATCCCATTATTTCGTTTACCGCTTCTGGTTCAAAACCTTCCATAGGAGTTACATCAATTTTAAGTTCTGCCGCTGCATTCATAAGATTTGCCAAAGCTAAATAAGTTTGCTTTGAAGTCCAAACATCTCTTTTTTCAACTGATAAAGCATTGATTTTCATTTTTATAAAATCAGCGTATCCCTTCACACTTTCTATTTCAATTCCCCTTGTTTCTGCTAAATTGTTTATGTAGGCATCTATTTCAGCATCACCAAAATTAACGATATTAGCAAAAACGATTACATGTGAGGCATCCACAATTTGAGACTGTCCCCATGCTGCCGGTTGTAGTTTTGCTCTTAATTCTGCATTTTCGATGATAAATATTTTATAGGGTTGTAAACCATAAGAAGAGGTGCTTAATTGAATAGCTTCCTTTAGAATTTCTAAATCTGATGCAGCTATTTTTTTGCTGGCATCGAATTTCTTAGTGGCATAACGCCATTTTTGATCGGTTATAAAATTGGACATAGTTTGATGATTAAATTGTTCTGTATTTTTCTAATAATTCGTTTAAATTTTCTAATTCTTGTTTGGTGAGATTGTTGGCAAATAATAATTCATGTGCTTCAATTTTAGGATCTAATTCGTTTAAAAGTTGCAACCCTTTTTCAGTGATAGTGATTTCCATTTTTCGTCTGTTTTGCTCACAAACGACCC
>JAKLIC010000208.1 GCA_022709825.1 Bacteroidota bacterium
TAAGAGGCACTTTATTTTCTATAAAACAAATTATGATCTAAAAAAGCCCATACATGTTCCGGTAAAACGGCTCTAACATTTTTGCCGTGTTTGATGCTTTCACGAATGAAAGTAGAGGATAGTTCAATCACCGGAGCACCCACGCGATGAATTTTTGGATGATTGATAAATTGTTCGTCAATCAAACCGGAATTCAATCTAGGATACACAAAAATGTCATGATTTTGAAGAATTACTTCAAAATTTTTCCATTTGTGAAGCGAATTTAAATTGTCTTCACCCATAATCAAGGCAAACTCATAAGTTGGATATTTCTCTTGCAAATGAGCCAATGTATTTACTGTATAATTGGGTTGTGGTAATTTGAATTCAATATCGGAAGGTTTAATTTTCGGATAATCCTTGGTGGCTAAATGCACCATTTCCAACCGATGATAATCATCTAACAACGTACTTTTTTGTTTGTGTGGATTATGTGGTGTTACGACCATCCAAACTTGATCTAAATCGGAATATTCCGCCATGTGATTGGCAATGATTAAATGCCCCACATGAATGGGATTGAACGTTCCGAAATATAATCCGATTTTCATTTTGATTTTATTTAATCATTTGGATTTTTTTGACAAATAAATTCTTTAACCAATTCATATGCCTCTGCTTTTGCCACCTCCAAATCATAGTTTTTAATGATTTTGTCGAATTGTGGAGCAGTAGCTAATTCCACAGATGCTTTTGCGATTCGCATGTTGATTTTATCCTCAGATTCTGTAGAACGTTTTTTTAGACGGATTTTTAATTCGTCAATACTGGGTGGCTTTACAAAAACAGCCAAGGTTTCTTGTTTGAATTTTGATTTAATTCGCAATCCGCCAGCCACATCTATATCAAAAATAACATTTTTACCTTTTGCCCAAATGCGTTCGACTTCGCTTTTAAGTGTGCCATAAAAATTATCGCGATACACTTCTTCCCATTCCACAAACTCTTCGGCTTTGATGTGGGTTTTAAAATCTTTTAGTGATATAAAATAATAATCTTTTCCATGTACTTCTTCTCCTCTGGGTTCACGGGTTGTACAGGAAACCGAGAATTCCAAATTCAAATCGGATTGAGCCAGCAAATGCCTTACAATGGTGGTTTTTCCCGAACCGGATGGGGCAGAAAAGACTAATAGTTTTCCTTTATTCATAGTGTTATTTTCTTTCCTCTTTATTCTTTCCTTTATTTTCTAATTATAAAACATTTAAAACTTGTTCTTTAATTTTCTCCAATTCATCTTTCATCATCACGACCAATTTTTGCATTTCTGAATGATTGGATTTAGATCCCATAGTATTGATTTCACGACCTATTTCTTGGGTAATAAAACCTAACTTTCTTCCATTGGCTTCTGTTCCGGCTATGGTTTCGATAAAATAATTCAAATGATTTTCTAAACGAACGCGTTCTTCAGTAATGTCATATTTTTCAAGATAAAAAATCAATTCTTGCTCAAAACGGTTTTCATCTACATTCGCTTCCAATTCGTCCAAAGCAGTTCGTAAACGGTTTTTCACAGTTTCAATTCGTTCAGTATCCATACTCACGGCTTGATTCATATAATTACGAATGTTTTCGATTCTGTTTACAAATTCATTTTCCAATGATTTTCCTTCATCTAAACGAAAAGAGGCAATATTTTTCATCGCATCATCTACCACTTTCATAATCTCTTTCCATTCATTTTCATCAATTTCGTCACGTTCAGTTTTTAACGCATCCGGCATTCTGACAGCCATTTTCATCAATTCCGTTTCGTCTGCATTTGGAATAACGGCTTTCATTTGATTGATATAACCTTTCACTATTGGTACATTAATTTTAGAAGATGTTTCTTCGCCGGTTACTTCTATATAAATGGAGAAATCAACTTTGCCTCGTTCTAATTTTTGAGCAATGGTATTACGCAAACCTAATTCCATTTCACGATAAACAGAAGGCATTCTGACATTCAAATCTAAACCTTTGCTGTTTAATGATTTTACTTCTACTGTAATTTTTTTGGTTGGAAGTTGCAAAGATGCTTTTCCGAAACCGGTCATCGATTGTATCATAAATTATAAAAAATGTTTTCAAAGATAAGGAAAAGTGTTCAGTGTTTAGAGGGAAAGAAGTCAGTTCTTTAGAGAACTGAAAACTAATCGTTGACTATTGAGTACTCTTTTTTTTTGTGACCAAATAAACCCCAGTAAATATTAGGATTGCCGAACCGATTTTGATCCAACTTAGGTCATCTTTTCCTAGACTGATGGCAAAAACAGTTGCAAATAAGGGTTGAAGGTAGATAAAAACAGCAACGGTTGTGGGTTTTAATTCACGCA
>JAKLIC010000209.1 GCA_022709825.1 Bacteroidota bacterium
AATCTGAATCAATTGCATCAGCTGAATCTTGCATAAATGAACCACTAAAAGTAGAGTTATCTCTTGTGTAGTTAACCGTAGTTTTGATTTCAAATGCCGGAGTAATCGCTACAGAAGCTAAACCTGCATCATCATAAATACTCATGATTAATTCATACTCTCCATCTTCAACGTCAGCCATACTGATTATCATTTCTTCAGGACAAGCACCGGTTGCAGCTTGAAAACCAGAAACATCGTTACCTTCAGCATCTAAAAGATAGTAATCAACATCATAACCGATATCACAAAGTGTTAATTCAACACCAGAGAATTCAAATGTTGTATTCCAATCTAATACTAAATTTAAATCACCAAAATCCGTGATATTGAAAGTAAGATTTGCTCCCGGGAAACTAACGTTAGGATCATTAAAATCACCTATTTTCAACGTGAAAGTTTCAGTAGATTCAGTTTCATCGTCACCATAAATTGTTACAGTACCAACACCTCTTTTTGTAAAAGCAGGTATTCTTACTGAATGGTCAAAATCAAAATCAAAATCCTCTCCTTCTACAGCATCACCTGATACCAATGTTACCGTAACATAGATATCAACAGGTTGAACTTCTTGTAAAGTAACTGCATATTCAAGTGTTCTATCAATACCACCTTCATTTACATTATTGGCAGCACTGAAAACAAGACCAGGCGTTACTGCTTCAATTGCAGCTGCTCCACTATTAACAATAACAACAGAATCTCCGGTTGCATCATCTTCATTCTCGCAAGATGTGAACGTTAAACCCGCCATTAAAAATGTTAACAATAGAATATTAAATTTATTTTTTTTCATAAAATTAAAATTAGAATTACTTATCATAGGATAAGTTTATTATTAAACAATTAGTTTATTATAGCGGTGTAAGAGTTGTTATAAACGGTCTTTCTACAGTATTATTTGTAAAGAATATAGAATAGTGAATAGTAATTACACCTGTTTCTTCATCAACAGTACTAAGCTCTTTTTGAGCAGCACTTTGTCTTACTTCATTTGTATATACACTTGCTAAATTTTGGATTTCTAAACCAAAAACACCACAAACATCATCAAAAGTGAATCCAGCATTCGTACCAGCAGGTAATTGAATAGTATTTGCTGATCCAGGAGTTTGACCACCACAATAGTAAGGACCAACATAAGAATTTTTGTAAAGACCATCACCTAATTTAGTAACTTCATCAGAAGCAAAAGTATATACAGCTCCTGTTTCAGGTCTTAGAGTTGAATTAGAATAAAATCCTTCACGATAAGAACCACAAGAAACAGTTATTTTAGTTTTTGGAAAATTCATGTGAGAATTTCCATTGCCTAAATTAGACATATAGCTAAGCTCCCAATAATCACCAATGTTTAAAGTTGAGTCATCAGCTGGTAATGGAACACCATTTACAGATAATCCAGCAATTAAATCGTTGTAATTAAACAAATAAGAAAGTGATTCCATTTGATCTACGTTAGGGAACGTAAGAGTTCTAAGTAAAACCTTATTAGACTTTACTCCATCAAAAGTCGTAAACTGATTGTAAACATCTACCGTTACAATGTTCTCACGACCCTGAAATCCTGAAATATTAGCTTCAAAATTTATTGTTGGATCATTACCCTGTGCATGAATCAAACTAAGTGTTTTCACAGACAATAACCCTCCTTGCGTTTCACTATCTGTTAGCGTATCGCTTGTATCATTAGAACAAGCGGTAAAAGCTAATGAAGCAAATAAGAATAAAGATATTTTAAATATTTTTTTCATAATTTATATTTTTTTTTAATTCATCCACCATACCTTAGACAACATGGTATCTCCATTGCTCAATAAAGCTGATGCTGCAGTATAATTTGCATTGTTAGTATTTTGTGAATTGGTAGAATAATAAAATCTACTTGGAATTTGATTAATTGCAGCGTTTTGAACAGGAGCTAATGCTGGGAAACCAGTTCTTCTCCATTCTGTCCAAGCTTCAATACCTTGACCATACAAGGCCAACCAAGTTTGGTAACCAATTCTTTCATTTGCTTGAGCTGTTGTAGTAAAGTTATTACTTGCTGCAGCAACATATAAATCTGTAGCTGTACTACTAACACCATTTACAGCCATATTTGCTCTAATACCATCAAAATAATATATTCTAGCTTGATCAATTCCTCCACCAATAAAACCTTTATTTGCAGCTTCAGCTAATAAAAACTGAACTTGAGCGTAGGATAAGAATACCCCTGGTAAAGTTGGCTCTAAATAACGAGCTCCAGGTGAAGAGAAACCATCATAGTTTCCAGAATTTTCCTCACCAGGAATATTACCCACGTACAAACCAGCATT
>JAKLIC010000021.1 GCA_022709825.1 Bacteroidota bacterium
TTTTAAAAACAGGCGATGGCAGACCTGACACAAAAGGTCACTTTTCAATTATTAGGTAAATTACTGTATTTTCTGTTGAATTTCATCAAGAATACTGACATAGTCAATCTGATTTTCTACGAAATCTTTATTTGAAACATCAATAATTAACACCTTTAAATCGGTTTGGGTTTTAATATAATCCAAATAACCTCGATTGATTTTATCTAAATATTCAGCCGGAATTTGCTGTTCGTAACTTCTTCCTCTGCTTTTTATATTCTTCAAAAGTTGTTCGGTATTTTGATACAAATAAACATACAAATCAGGTTTGGGCATTTCTTTATGAATAATGTCAAACATGGTTTTGTATAACCTGTATTCATCTTCTGCCAACGTAACTTTGGCAAAAATCAATGATTTAAAAATATGATAATCGGTAACAATAAAATCTTTAAACAAGTCAAATTGAGCTAAATCATCCGATAATTGTTGGTACCTGTCGGCCAAAAATGACATTTCCAACGGGAATGCATAGCGACTTTGATCTTCATAAAATTTTGGCAAAAACGGATTATCTGCAAAACGTTCCAAAACCAATTTTGCATTAAAGTCTTCTGAAATCTTTGTTGCCAATGTTGTTTTCCCAGCACCAATATTTCCTTCAATAGCGATATAATTGTATTGTTGTAAGTCAATTTTTTCGAGAGGAGATTTTAATTTTTGTACAACTTTACAATTGCTTTTATCCTCTGAAAGTTGAACCAATTCCGGTAAATATTTTTGCAATATGGGATGACGCCAATCTAAATTCAAATCCCGCATGGGTAACAAAACAAAAAGGCGATTTTGCATTTGTGGGTGCGGCACTTGTAATTTTTCGGTTTCAACGATCTCTTCGTTATAAGTGATTACATCAATATCTATAACTCTTGCTTGATAGCCTTCTGCATCATTTCTAACACGTCCTAATTTAATTTCTAAGATTAAAATTTCATCTAAAATTTGTGGAGCCGGTTTTAAGGTTTGCAATACCAAAGCACAATTATAGAATGAATTACTTTCAAAACCCCAAGCCGGAGTTTCATAAAGAGAGGACACTTTTACCACGGTAGCTATTGAATTATGAATAGCATCAATAGCCAATTGAATGTTTTCCAATCGGTTACCTAAATTACTTCCCAAAGATAAAATGACTTGATTTTGACTATTCATAGAAAAGCAAAATAACTAAAACTATTTTAGAAATAAAGTATCTTTACCGAGTCTGTTAATAAGTTTCTGTATTATTAAAAGCTTTTCAAATAATGTGTAACATAATATAATGATTCACTACTAATTAGATGAATTAATAGTTATAAATAAATAATAAATAATGAAATTTTTAGGAAATGTATTGGCCACTATCATCGGATTATTTGTATTCTGTATGATTTTATTTTTTGGTTTATTGATATTTAGTGCTATAGCCGGCAGCGATTCCGATGTTGCCAAAGTAAAATCTGATTCTGTGATCGAATTAGATATGGAAAATATAGCGTTAGATTATACCGGAAAATTCAAAGATCCATGGGTGACACTCTTATCTGACGAGACATCTGTTGGTTTAATCGATGTGTTAAACGCAATAGAAGAAGCTAAAATAGATGATAAAATTAAAGGAATTTCAATTGTAAACAGTACCAGTAATTTAGGATTAGCTCAGTTAAAAGCGTTGCGAAACAAATTAAATGAATTTAAAAAATCAGGAAAATTTATAGTTTCTTATGCCGATTTTTTTACACAAAAAGAATATTATATTAATTCTATAGCTGACACTATTTATATGAATCCGGTAGGAGAAATGGATTTTAAAGGGCTTTCTACAGAAGTTATGTTTTTTAAAGATATTCAGGAAAAAACCGGCGTAAAAATGGAAGTCATTCGTCACGGAAAATATAAAAGTGCCGTTGAACCATTTTTAGAAAATGAAATGAGTGAGGCAAACCGTGAACAAATTTCGGCTTTAATAAATTCCGCTTGGAGTTCTATTGTTTCTGATATTTCTTTAAGCAGAAACATTCGTGTGGATTCATTAAACAATATTGCCAATCAGCTAAGTGCCCGAACACCGGAAATGGCTTTGTCAAAAAAATTAATAGATAAAATTGGCTATGAAGATCAATATCATAATGGCATCCGAAAAGCATTAAAAGTTGATAAAGACGAAGATTATAACAGTGTGAGCATAATGGATTATGCGAAAAATGTTGCTAAGTCGCCACAAAAAGTAGACACAAAAGATAAAATTGCTATTATTTATGCTCAAGGTGAAATTGCCGGTGGCGAAGGTGATGTAAACGTTATTGGTGAAGAGGCGATGAGAACATCGTTACAAGAAGCCCGAAAAGATGAAAAAGTAAAAGCAATTGTCATTCGAGTAGATAGTCCGGGTGGTAGTGCGTTGACTTCTGAACTAATTTGGCGTGAAATTGAAATTACTAAAAAATCGAAACCGGTTGTGGTTTCCATGGGAAATTTAGCTGCTTCCGGCGGGTATTATATTGCTTGTAATGCCAATAAAATTATTGCCGAACCTAGTACAATAACCGGTTCTATTGGTGTTTTTGGCATTCTGCCGAACATGACAGAACTCTCTAAAAAAATCGGTATTAATACTTCACAAGTAAAAACACATAATCATTCTGCTGAGTATAGCCCTTTTCGCCCAATAGATGAAAAATTTAAAGAAGTTACCACCGAAAGTGTGGAACATATTTATACAACATTTGTACAGCGTGTTGCCACCGGAAGAAAAATGACTGTTGAACAAGTGGAAGCCGTTGCTCAAGGCCGCGTTTGGACGGGGTCAGAAGCGTTAAAACTTGGTTTGGTTGATCAATTAGGTGGCTTAGATTTAGCTTTAAAAGAAGCGGCTACATTGGCAAAAATTAAAAAATTTAAAACACAAAATTATCCCGAATTTGATAAATCAATCATGGATTTTATCAATGATCAAAATAAATTACCATTTGCTAAGTCAAAAGAAACAATCATAAAAGAAGAAATTGGTGTAGAAGCTTATGAGACTTTAAAACAGGTCAAAAAATTAACCGCACACAAAGGAATTCAAATGCTAATGCCTTTTGAATTGAAAATTCAATAAAAATAAATTAGTCTACAAAAAAGTCCGATTGAGTAATTCTATCGGACTTTTTTCTTTACTATTTGATTTTTCATTAACAACTGTTTGCATACGAATGTTTATTTTTGTTAAAAAAAGCATTGGAAACAAAAGACAAACTATTTGCCTATAAAATCTATTTTGCCTTAGGAGCTCTATTTATTGCTTCATTAGTCGTCTCTAATTTAATTTTTCAGAAATTTTTTTACTGGGATTTCTTCGGCATTTATCGGTTTGAAATTTCAGTTGGTATTTTACCATATCCTTTAACCTTTCTAATTACGGATATCATTTCTGAAATATATGGCAGAAAAAAAGCCAATCAAGTCGTAACCTCCGGTATTTTTGCTTCTGTTTTTTCGTTAATGATTGTATATGTTGCTAATGCAGTTCCGGCAATTGAAAGTTCTCCGGTAAATAATGCAATGTTTTCAAAGGTTTTTGGTCAAACTGCTTTAGCCGTTTTAGCCTCTATGATTGCCTATTTAACCGCTCAATATATTGATATTTATATTTTTCATTTTTGGAAAAAAGTAACCAAAGGAAAGATGCTTTGGCTAAGAAATAATTTTTCCACTTTCACTTCACAATTCGTGGATACATTTGCGGTATTGTTTTTGCTCTGTAGTTTTAGAATATTACCTTGGGACTTGTTTCCTAAGTTAATGCTAAGTGGATTTTTGTTTAAAGTAATTTTTGCTCTTTTAGATACGCCCTTCTTGTATGCAGCGGTATATTTATTTCAAAAACGATTTAACCTGAAAAGAGGCGAAGAATTAGTATTAGATTAACACCATAGTAACAACAAAAAAGAATAACTTTTCGTTTAAGAAAGTAACTCCAAATTAAATTATAAACAGATGTTCAAGAAAATTTTAAAAGGATTAGGTGTTTTTTTAGCTATCGTAATTATCGCTTTAGCTATTACTCCCTTTTTATTTAAGGATAAAATTAAAGAATTGGTTTTAAAATCAATCAATGAGAAAGTAGATGCTACTGTTGCCTTTGAAGATGTCAGTTTAAGTTTGTTTAAAAATTTTCCAAAAGCAAACATTACGATTGATAAATTGAGCATCATCAACAAAGAACCCTTTGCGGGTGATACCCTTTTTTATTCCGGTGAATTGAATTTAAAAATGTCTGTCAAGGAACTTTTCAAAGCTGATGGTGAAGCAATGGAATTAGAATCATTTTCAAGTAATAATGGCTTAGTAAATATCATTTTTAACAAAGATGGTATTGGAAATTTCGACATTGCCCTAAAAGACCAAAAAGACGATACTTCATCCAAAAGCGAACCTTTTAAACTCAATATTCAAAACTATTCAATTAGTAATTTAAAATTCAAATATCTTGATGAAGCTTCAACAATGAATGTAATTATTAATGATATTCAACACAATGGAAAAGGAAATTTTGCCGCTTCAACATTAGATTTAGTCACTACTTCATCCGGAAATTTAAGTGTAGACTTTGACAAAATCAATTACATGAACAAGGTTGCCATTACGCTTGATGCGGTTTTAGGTATTGATTTAGAAAAAAGTAAATATGAATTTAAAAACAACAAAGCCCTTGTTAATCAATTGCCGCTTGAATTTAAAGGATTCATCCAATTGGTTGAAAACGGTCAGTTGTATGATTTAACTTTTCACACACCTAGTTCTTCGTTCAAAAATTTTTTAGGCTTAATTCCATCCGCCTACAAAGGTGATTTGGATAAAATTAAAACATCGGGTGATTTTGTAGTTTCGGGTTTCGCAAAAGGATTTTATACCGATTCAACAATTCCGAAATTTGAGTTGGTTATTGCATCAACTAATGCCTCCATCAAATATCCCGATTTACCAAAATCGGTTGAAAACATCATTATTGATACCAAAATCATAAACGAAACCGGGCTGATGAATGATACCTATGTTGCTATCGATAATCTTTCGTTTAAAATTGATCAAGACATTTTTAATGCAAAAGCTTCTATAAAAAACATAACTGAAAATGCTTTAATTGATGCGACTTTAAAAGGAACAATTAATTTGAGTAATTTATCGCAAGCCTATCCTATAAAAGTAGACAAACCGCTTTCAGGAATTTTAAAAGCAGATGTTACTACAAAATTTGACATGCAATCTGTTGAAAAAGAAGAATATCAAAATATAAAAAATGCCGGTTTAATTAGTGTTTCAGGCTTTAAATACATTGACGAAAACGGAAAAGGAATGGATATCAATGAGGCGGTTGTTCAATTCAATCCAAGTAAGTTGAATCTTCAAAAATTTGAGGCCAAAACAGGGAAAAGTGATATGAATGTCACCGGGTTTTTAGATAATTTTTATGGTTATTTGTTCAACAAACAAAACTTAAAAGGAAACTTTAATCTGATTTCAAATCAACTAGCGGTAGCTGATTTTATGACAACGTCTGAAACCGAAAATAAAGGTAAAAAAGAAATTGAAGCAATGAAAATCCCAGCCTTTTTAGATTGTACTTTGACAGCAAAAGCAACAACGGTTTTATATGATAATTTAATCTTGAAAGATGTTTCAGGCAAACTGATTGTAAAAGACGAAAAAGTGACGCTAGAGAATATAAAGACTTCTATTTTTGGAGGACAAATTGGTTTAAATGGAAATGTATCCACAAAAACAAAAGTTCCGACATTCAAAATGGATTTAAATTTGAATCAAGTAAACATTAGCGAAACATTTACACAGTTGGATATGATGAAAAACATTGCTCCAATTGCCAATGTAATTAACGGAAAATTAAATTCTACCATCACAGTTTCGGGAAATTTAGATGCTAAAGAAATGACACCTGATTTAAAATCTATTTCAGGAGATTTAATGGGGCAATTACTTTCTACAACCATAAATGCTTCCAATTCAATGTTGTTGAATGCCTTAGACAATCAAGTGAGTTTTATCGATTTAAAAAAATTGAATCTGAATGATTTAAAAACTTCTTTGTCTTTTAAAGATGGAAAAGTAAACGTAAAACCTTTTGATATAAAATACCAAGACATTACTGTTAACGTTGGTGGAACGCATGGTTTTGATCAATCGATGAATTATAACGTAAAATTTGATGTTCCAACCAAATATTTAGGTCCCGAAATAAATAATTTAATAGCAAAATTATCTCCGGCTGATGCTGCCAAACTTCAAAATATACCAATTACTGCTTTGATGAGTGGTAATTTTACAAATCCAAAAATAACAACGGATATAAAACAAGCCACGACGAAATTAGCCAATCAACTTGTGGAACAACAAAAACAAAAACTTATCAATCAAGGAACTTCTGCTCTTACAAATTTGATAAATCAAAATACAAAACCGACTGATACTACTAAAACAAAGACGCCGGTTACTAAAGAACAAGAAATAAAAGATAATCTAAAAGAAGGTCTAAACAGTTTATTAAAACCTAAGAAAAAAGACAACTAAAAATTTCCCGACTGAATGGTCGGGTTTTTTTTATAATGAAATCTTTACCACATATCCCTCAAAAGTTCGAACATTAAAAACCGTTCCGTCTTGAAAAAGTAAATATTGCCCTTTTATTCCGGAAAGTTTGCCTTGAAAAAGGGGTGTTTTATCTAAACTTAAACTGGTTACTTTTTTTGGATAAGTTAACACGGGATAATGAAACTCGTATAGATGGCTATTATTTTCAGCATAATAATCTCTAACTTCATCCGGTAGAAAGTTACCCGCTTTTAATCTTTCCTGTATTAAATCAACTTGCGGAACTTCGTTTTTGAGCATTTTTTGCCAATTCGTTTTATCAGCATAGTTGTTTTTTAAAGCAACCTCAGTAATACCTGCTAGATAACGATTAGGTAGCTCCAGAATTGGAATAGCCTGTACCGCTCCTTGATCAATCCATCGGGTAGGAACTTGTGTGCCCCTAGTAACACCAACTTTTACTTCACTTGAAAGAGCTAGATAAACAATATGTGGTTGTAATTGTACTTTCCTTTCATAGTCCAAATCACGGTCTTCAATATCCAAATGAGCAGTGCTCAATTCAGGCTTCATAATCCAATCTCCAACTGAAGCACTTGACATATAACAATCATAGCAATAGCCTTGACGGAAAATTTTCTTTTTCTTACCACATTGCAAACATTGATAACCTTGAAAACTGATTTCCAGCTCTTTATCCAACAATTGATTCAGGTTTAAAAAACTGTTTTCAAACACTAAATAATATTGTATGGGATTACCCAATTCTGTTTGCATTTTAGTGAGAACACCTTCGTAAATCATTCTTGATAAAGTTTAAGTTTAAAAGGGCAACGTTAACTAAAAATTATTATTTTTGATAACGTTGTAAAGTTAAGTTTTGTAAAAGTAAATTTCAACTCTGACACAAACAATATTAAAACAATTTAACAATGCCATTACCTATAATCAATTCCATTGCCAGTTGGATATTAAAAAAACGGATTCACCAAATTGAATTGTTTATGAAATACCCGAATGAAGTTCAAGAGGAATTGTTATTTTCATTGTTAAAAACAGCTGAAAATACAGTTGTTGGGAGGCAATATGATTTTAATTCCATTACACATTACAGCGTATTTTCCGAACGCATTCCAATCTCGAGTTACGAAGATTTAGAACCGATGATAGAACAAACCCGAAAAGGAATG
This sequence comes from Bacteroidota bacterium, assembly GCA_022709825.1. Classification (GTDB taxonomy): domain Bacteria; phylum Bacteroidota; class Bacteroidia; order Flavobacteriales; family Flavobacteriaceae; genus Flavobacterium. The sequence continues at coordinate 7,803 of JAKLIC010000021.1, forward strand.
CAAAATATTTTCTGGCCTACTTCCATTAAATGGTTTGCAAAATCGAGCGGAACAACAAATGCCAAAAGTAAATTTATACCCGTAAGCAATGAAGCTCTCGAAAATTGTCATTATAAAGCTAGTAAAGATTTACTGAGTTTGTACTTAAATAACAACGAAGATTCACAATTGTTTGTGGGCAAAAGTTTACGTCTTGGTGGCAGCAAAGAATTATATGAAGATAATAATACTTTCTTTGGTGATTTATCCGCAATTTTAATTGACAATATGCCTATTTGGGCTGAATTTAGTTCTACTCCAAGCAATCGCGTTTCATTAATGGGCGATTGGGAAATAAAATTAATGGCTATCGTTCAAGAAACTATTTATGAAGATGTAACTAGTTTAGCAGGAGTACCGTCGTGGATGATGGTTTTACTGAATAAAGTTTTAGAAGAAACCGGCAAAACTAATTTGTTAGAAATTTGGCCAAATGCCGAAGTATATTTTCATGGAGGAGTAAGTTTTGACCCCTATCGCGAACAATACAAAAAGCTATTTCCAAGAAGTGATTTTAATTATTATGAAATCTATAATGCTTCTGAAGGTTTTTTTGCAATTCAGGATTTAAACAATTCTAATGAATTATTGTTGATGTTGGATTATGGAATATTTTATGAATTTATTCCAATGGAAACCTTCGGAACTATAAATCAAAAAGTAATTCGTTTAGCAGATGTTGAATTGTTTAAAAATTATGCCGTTGTTATAACAACAAACTCAGGATTATGGCGGTATTTAATTGGTGACACCATCCGATTTACTTCCTTAAATCCACATCGAATTCGAGTTACCGGAAGAACTAAGCATTTTATCAATGTCTTTGGAGAAGAATTAATTGTTGAAAACACAGATAAGGCTATTGCCAAAGCATGTTTAGAAACCGAATCAGAAGTTGTTGATTATACTGTTGCTCCGGTTTTTATGGAAGGCAAGAAAAAAGGAGCTCACGAGTGGATAATAGAATTTAGAAAACCTCCGGAAAACATAGGTTATTTCAGAAAAATAGTAGACGACACGTTGCAAGCGTTAAATTCTGATTATGAAGCTAAAAGACGCAATAACATGACATTAAATCCGTTAATAATCAATGTTGCCCGTCCGCAATTGTTTTATGATTGGTTAAAAGAAAAAGATAAATTAGGCGGTCAACATAAAATTCCTCGATTATCAAATGAACGTACCTATTTGGAACAACTTTTACAAATGCAATATGTAGCACAAAGCTAAAATGAAAAAAATAACTCTTTTCTTAATATGTATCTTTTTATATTCTTGTGGACCAAAACGTTTAGGTTGCGGACCGGGAAGAAGATGTGAAATAAACTCCAAAAAAGAAAATTTTCAACTTATTCCACAAAAAAATCCTGAAGTAAAAACTTCAGGATTAGTATAATTTTTCTATCTACTTTTTAAGATACTGCTTTCAAACGTTGTAACATATTTTTATTTAACGTATGTTCAGCATAACTTTTTTCGATGTGCAATATTTTTTCGTCTGAACTAGGCAAATCATACATAGCATCCGTTAATATAGCTTCACAAAGTGAACGTAATCCACGAGCTCCTAATTTGTATTCTAACGCCTTGTCGACAATATAATCTAAGGCTTCTTCAGAAATTGAAAATTCAACACCATCCATCTCAAACAGTTTTTTATATTGTTTGATTAAAGCATTTTTTGGTTCTGTCAAGATAGTTCGAAGTGTTTCTCTATCTAAAGGATTCATATAAGACAATACCGGTAAACGCCCAATAATTTCAGGAATTAATCCAAAATCTTTAATGTCTTTTGGAATAATGTATTGCATTAAATTATCTTTATCTACATTGTCAACTTTAGCTGAAGCACTATAGCCTACTGCCTGACGATTTAATCTTTTGGAAATTATTCTTTCGATTCCATCAAAAGCTCCACCGGCAATAAACAATATGTTTTGTGTATTTACTTCAATAAATTTTTGATCGGGATGCTTTCTGCCACCTTTTGGTGGAACATTCACAACTGTTCCTTCTAATAATTTCAACAAAGCCTGTTGAACACCTTCTCCGGAAACATCACGCGTAATAGATGGATTATCACTTTTACGGGCAATTTTATCAATTTCATCAATGAAAACAATACCTCTTTCTGCTTTAGCCACATCATAATCAGCTACCTGAAGTAATCGGGTCAAAATACTTTCTACATCTTCACCCACATATCCGGCTTCTGTCAAAACGGTTGCATCTACAATTGTAAGCGGAACACCTAACATTCGAGCAATTGTTTTAGCTACTAATGTTTTTCCTGTTCCGGTTTGACCTACCATTATGATGTTGCTTTTTTCAATTTCAACGTCATCATCACTATTTTTCTGCATTAACCGTTTGTAATGATTGTAAACCGCTACCGACATCACTTTTTTGGTTTGGTCCTGCCCAATGACATACTGATCTAAAAATTCCCGAATTTCTTTGGGTTTTTTTAATACCAAATCATTGCCGAGACTCTGAGAGTGTTTACTTTGTTTCAGTTCTTCTAAAACAATACCATGTGCTTGCTCAATGCATTTATCACAAATGTGTGCATCAATTCCGGCGATTAACAAATTCGTTTCGGGTTTCTTTCTTCCACAGAAAGAACATTCCATCATTTCTTTTGCCATTTTATTTGGGTAAAAGGTTATAAGTAATTGTTAATTTGGCTTATGAGCCATACAAATTACCAAAACTATTTTCTTCTTAATACTTCGTCAATCATACCATATTCTCTGGCTTCGTCAGCAATCATCCAATAATCGCGTTCACTGTCTTTGTGAACTTTTTCAAAAGTCTGACCGGAATGAGTAGAGATAATTTGATACAATTCATCTTTCAATTTCAACATTTCACGAAGATTGATTTCCATATCTGTTGCAACACCTTGTGCTCCTCCAGAAGGTTGGTGAATCATCACTCTTGAATGTGGCAAAGCAGAACGTTTTCCTGCTGCTCCGGCACATAATAAAACAGCTCCCATTGAAGCAGCCATACCGGTACAAATTGTCGCTACGTCAGGTTTTATATATTGCATTGTATCATAAATTCCCAACCCTGCATAAACGCTTCCTCCCGGAGAGTTAATGTAAATTTGAACGTCTTTAGAGGCATCTACACTTTCTAAAAACAACAATTGTGCTTGAATAATATTGGCTACATAATCATCAACTCCTGTTCCCAAAAAGATAATTCTGTCCATCATCAAACGCGAAAAAACGTCAAGTTGAGAAATATTCATCTGACGTTCTTCGATGATGTAAGGCGTCATTCCGCTTACAATTTTATCATAATACATACTATTTACACCATGGTGTTTAGTAGCAAATTTTTTAAATTCTTTTCCTATATTCATTTTAAAAAAACAATTTTAAGTGCACATTTTTAAATGTAAAAGAGCGTCAAATATACATTAGACGCCCAAATATACTACTTTTTTTGAAATTATTATTCTCCGTACATTTCTTTAACGAACTGTTCGTAAGAAACCTCCTTTGTTTTAGCTTTAACTTTCTCTTTAAACAGCCCAAGCATTTTTTCATTCATCACTTGCTCAGACAGTCTTTTCACTTCATCTTGGTTAGAAAGTACTCGAGCTACAATGCCATCAATATCTTCCTGAGTCGGATTCATTTGACCAAATTGAGCCATTTGTTTCTTAATTAATTCAGAGGTGAACGCTTTCAAATCTTCAAAAGTAATTTGTAAATTGTTTTCCGTCATTATTTTTCCTTCAATCAATTGGTAACGAAGGCCTTTTTCTGATTTTAAAAACTCTTCTCTGGCTTCTGCTTCCGTTAAGTGTTTTTCGCCCGCATGTTGCAACCATTTAATTAAAAATTCAGCCGGTAAGTCAAATTTTGTGCTTTCTAACAAAAACTCAGTCACGTCATTTAAAAACTTTTGATCTGCTTGTTGAACAAATTGTTTTTCAGCGTCTTCTTTGATTTTAGCTTTCACTCCATCGACTGAAGTTACGTTGCCTTCACCAAATAATTTATCGAATAATTCTTGATTCAATTCAGCTTTTTCACTTGTTGTAATTCCTTCAATTGTAGCAGAAACTTCAATATCTAAACCATGCACTAAATCATGATCAACTTTAAGATAATCCATCAATTTATGGTCATCATCAAATAAACCTTTGGTACTTAATTCTACACTTTCACCAACTTTTTTTCCAATGAATTTTTTTGCAGCTTTTTTATCTTTAAAAACATCTAACGAAATAGACGTTGTATTATTGATCCCGTTAGCTTCATTTGTAAAGTTAACATTCAAGTCATCATCTTCTTCAACCGTATCTTTAGAAATTAATTTTCCATATTGCTTTTGGATTCTTTCCACTTGGCCATTTAACATTTTATCGTCAGCAATAATCTTGAAGCTGGTAATGTTATTTTTTGCAGCTAAATCAACTGAAAACTCAGGAGCTAATCCCAATTCGAAATCAAAAGAAAAATCTTCTTTATCCCAATCGAAATCTTCCGTTACTTTTGGAAGTGGATTTCCTAAAATATCTAATTTTTCATCTACTAAATATTTATTTAAATTTTCTTGCAAAACTTTATTTACCTCTTCTAACAATACTGCTTTTCCGTATTGTTTATGAATTAAACTCATCGGCACAGCTCCTTTTCTAAAACCCGGAATAGAAGCATTTTTGCGATAATCAGCTAATACTTTTTCTACTTTTGAAGCATAATCATTTTTGGAAACCGCTACGGTAACCACCGCATTCAAAGCATCCACATTGGTTCTTGTAATATTCATTTCTTGTGATTTATATACTAAAATTGGGTTGCAAAAGTATAACTTTTTTGCAACCCAACCAAGTTTTTAAATGATTGTATTTTAGTTCATCAGCCGTAAAATTACTCTTCCCCGCCTGTTAGTTTATAAACAATAGATTGCAAAACAGATAAGATGATACTAAAAAACAAAGCCGTCCAAAATGATTCAACATGAAAACCACCTACAATATTGCTGCACAAAAGGACAATAATTGCATTAATTACCAATAAAAACAACCCTAACGTTAGTATCGTTACCGGCAAAGTAAACAAGATAATAATTGGTTTGATAAACAAATTAAGTAATCCTAAAATAATGGCCACATAAATCGATTGAACAAAACTGTCCACTTTTACACCCGGAAGAAAATTAGCAATTAACATAACTAAACCGGCTGTGATTAAAATTCGAATAAGTAAATTCATAAGGTTTATTTTTAATAAAAATACAAAAAAATATTATGTATTCAAAAAACCAATTACAATTTCAAAAAATAGTTTAGGATTCTCGGCATGCAGCCAATGTCCAACATTTGGAATAGTTTCAATTTTTGAATTGGAAAAATGATACTGTATAGTTTGAAAATCTCCCTCCAAAATGTACTTCGAATTTCCGCCTCTTATAAACAAAGTAGGCTTATCAAATCGTTGACTATCTGTTAATGCTGTCCCGATTTGTTCAATTTCTTTATTAAAAACCTCCAAATTAAATCGGAAAGCCAATTGACCCGGTTCTTTCCAAAACAAACTTTTCATTAAAAATTGGCGGGTGCCAAAATCGGGAATATATTTTTGTAAGACCTCCTCCACTTGGTTACGATCCGGTTTTTGTGAAAAATCTACAGCGTTCAAACCTGCCAAAATATCCTGATGATGAGACGGATAATATTTTGGGCCAATATCCGCAACAACCAACTTTTCAACCATTTCAGGATGTTCAACCGCTAAAAGCATAGCTACTTTACCGCCCATGGAATGACCAATAATATCAATCTTTGTCAATTGGTGAAATCGACAATATTCTGCCACATCACTCATCATGACCTTATAATTAAATTCCTCTGAATGAAAACTTCGTCCGTGATTTCTTAAATCAAGCATATGAACTTGAAAACCATTTGCTGCAAATTGAGTTCCGAGGGTTTTCCAATTATCAGACATCCCGAGAAATCCATGCAGAATTATGAGTGGTTTACCTTTACCTTCTATTTTTGAATACAACATAAATTTTGATTTTAAAAGCAAAGTCAATTGTAATAATTTGTCGCAAGTTACTTATTTCATTTGCTAACCACAAGTTCCGGTTATACCTTTCGGTCTTTCCATTTGTATTTTCCAAACAAAGAATAAAGAGCAACTGCTGAGCTAAAAAAAGGATAAAACAATGCTGTTAAAAACCTATTTTTCATTCTTATTTGATAAAATGCTGCCGTTTGATTAGCCAAAAACAAATCAACCAAAATTTTCAAAATAAAAATTGGTATCAGTTTAAAATAACCAATACTAAGGAAAGGCATTGCCATGATAAAGGCTAAATTTCCAAACAAGACTACTAAGGCAACAAACTTTCCAAAGAAACTAGAATAGGCTGTTGATTTCCCCGCCCATCGCACGCGTTGATAAAAAAGTTCTTTCCATGATTGGGCCGAATTTGTTTCAACAACATAATTTGAATTTAACAAAAACCCAACTTTTTCAGGAAATTGTACGACAACTTTTT
>JAKLIC010000210.1 GCA_022709825.1 Bacteroidota bacterium
TTTTTCATCTGAAAAACTCCTCATGGTTACTGCCGGAATCAGAAAAATTAAAATCCAAGGAGCCAAAGTAAAAAACGGATTCAAATCGGCAAATCCACTGTTTGCAATATTAAAATCACCCTCAAAAACCCAAAGGAAAAGCCCATTGAGCAATAAGAAAATGGCAATTACTAAATAACCAATTGGTGAACCGAAAAAGGTTTTTATTTCTCTGAAAAGTATTGCTTTCATTTACTTTATTTTTTATTCATGTGTTTAAAAGTTTGAGCGTTTAATTTAGATTACAGAAGCATTTTTAAACTAAAGAAACTAATTTATTGACACTCCAAGCTTCCGGTTTAGCATTAAAAAGTTGCTTGGTAAATTGCCATACATCATAAAATAACTCCGAATTTCTGTAATTTTCTAAATCAATTTCGGTTTCCCAATAACTGTAAGTAAAAAACAATTCCGGATTATTTTTATCTTGATACAATTCTAACAAACGATTTCCGGGTGCATTTCGTATTTTTTCTTTCATCAATTCAAAATTTTCCAAAAACTTTGGAATATGTTCGGAATGAAAACTCATTTTTACGATTCGCACAAACATGGTAACTTATTTAAAATTAATAGTAATAGTATCTCGATAGCTAAAGCCTAACAAACTAGCGGCACTACCCACTGTTTTAGGATTACTTCTAAAAATAGCAATTTCTAAGAAGCCGGCTTCATTGAAAATAGCTAATTTTTCTCCTTCATAATATTTAATGGGAAATTTATCTGAAATGGCTACAGAAGAATAATTGGGCAAAATGGTTTTTATCGATTTTGGTTTCATTACAATTTCATACGTTCGGCCTTTACTCAATTCCAGGAATTGTTTTTTAGAAATATTGAATACTATATTTCCAAAATGATCAATGTAAATCACATTCCCTTTGATCGAATTTCCATCTTTAGAAACTATCGGTTGAAAATCAGTAATTGATTTTAATTCGGTAATTTCTTTTCCAATTACGTTCAAAGTTCCGCCTTTTGCTAAATGACAAGCAACAGTTTTAAACACATCCATATCAGTTGCATTTTCCGGTAATCGGTCGTGAATGTTGATGGCTACAATCTTTTGTGGAAGGATTCGTTGCGTTAACATACTCAAAATACCGTTATCGGCACAAATAAAGAATTGGTCATTCCATTGCATGGCAAGATGTTCATTTTCTGTATTTCGTTCCGCATCAACACCTATTAAATGAACAGTTCCTTTGGGGAAATTTGCGAAGGAAGCCTGAAGAATATAACTTGCTTCAGCTATATTAAAGGGGTCTATTTCATGCGATATGTCAATGATTTTAGCTTCAGGAAATTCAGAGATGATTTTACCTTTCAAAGCACCAACAAAATGGTCTTTGAGTCCGTAATCCGTCGTTAAAGTAATTATTGACATCTTTTTGTTTATAACTATTCGTAAAACCTACGAACTTTTTTGTTTAAATTTGAGTGATGCAAATCTAGTAATTAAAAACTATTTTTTAATTTTAAAACAACTGCTTTTGAACGAAAGAATCATCGAATTACACGACATTGCCCCAAAAGAGTTTTGGGGAGCTCAAGATTCTCATCTTGAAACCATCAAAAAGTACTATCCGAAGCTAAAAATTGTAGCCCGAGGCACCACCTTGAAGGCTTATGGCGAGAAGGAAGTATTAGATGAGTTTGAAAACCGTTTTAATCGCCTGATGCTCCATTTTACACGTTACAATAACATTGATACCAATGTGATTGATCGTGTGATACAAAGTAATTCGGCTGAAGAGCACAAAATGCATGACCATGACAAAATTTTAGTACATGGTATTGGAGGAAAATTAATCAAAGCCATGACGCCAAACCAGCAGTTAATGGTTGATTTGATTCATAAAAATGACATGGTTTTTGCTGTTGGTCCGGCCGGAACAGGTAAAACATATACCGGCGTAGCGTTAGCTGTAAAAGCCTTGAAAGAAAAACAAGTTAAGCGGATTATTTTAACCAGACCCGCAGTAGAGGCAGGGGAAAATTTAGGTTTTTTGCCTGGGGATATGAAGGAAAAACTTGATCCGTATATGCAACCGTTATACGATGCATTGCGTGATATGTTGCCACCACAAACATTGGAAGATTATATTTTAAAAGGAATTATTCAAATTGCTCCCTTAGCTTTTATGCGTGGAAGAACATTGGACAATGCGTTTGTAATCTTAGACGAAGCTCAAAATACGACTCATTCTCAAATGAAAATGTTTTTAACTAGGATGGGTAAGAACGCAAAATTTATTATTACCGGTGATCCCGGTCAGGTAGATTTACCACGAAGAACTATATCAGGTTT
>JAKLIC010000211.1 GCA_022709825.1 Bacteroidota bacterium
TAATTCAAATTTAAGGATTTTGAAAACACTCTCTTAGTTTTTGTCTAAATCAGTACACTTTTTGCTGACGATTTACAATTTCATTTTCCGAATGGAATATAATTTTTATCACCTAATTAAGGACTTAAAATTAAAAATTCATAACCAATTTTAAAATTGGTTATGAATTTGATAAATTGTGATTGCAAGTAATTTTTTAAAATAACTAAAAAATTGATTTTAAAAAATTAACACTTAATGGAATTATTTCTCTAAATCTTTTTTAATTGTTGTTTCATCATGGTGATTTGTTCTTTCAACATGTTTTGTTTGTCTAATTTATTTGCTTCGTTAAGTAAATTAGTTGCTTCAATTTTTCTTCTTCTGGACATGGCTATTCCTGCTAAATTTAATTTGGCTACCGCTAAATCCATATCCATTGATAAACCTAATTCAATTGCTTTTTTGAAGAATTTTTCTGCTTGGTTTAAATTGGTTTGTGATACCATCAATCCGTGCAAATAATTATAATAGCCTTGTTGCTTTTTAACCAAAGCTCCTTCAGGTTTTTTTATTTTATCTAACCATCTTTTTGCTCCTTCAAAATCTTGCTTTCTTAGTTTTAGAAAGGCTAATAAGATAATTTCGTTTTTGAAATATAAAAAAATCGGAAAAAAAGTTAATAAGATAAGGAATATTCCATTTCCGATGTTGTTTTCAGTGAACTGCCATATACCAACGGCAATCAATACTGCGGCAAGAACTAATTTGATATTTTTGTGAAACATAATGACTTTATTATTTGTGTTTGCAAAGGTAATAAAAGGAATTGAAAATATTTTTATAAAACCACTTGTGAGAAAAAAAAGTCTTTGTATATTTGCACTCGGTTTTTGAAGAACCTAAATGAAGATTATTATACACGATTTTTAAAGATACATCACAATGAGTAAAAGAACGTTTCAACCATCGAAAAGAAAAAGAAGAAATAAACACGGGTTTATGGATAGAATGGCTACTGCAAATGGTAGAAAAGTCCTTGCTCGTCGTAGAGCTAAAGGAAGACATAAATTAACTGTTTCCTGCGAACCAAGACACAAAAAATAATGATTAGCAATAATCAAATATTAAGGCGTTACTTTTTTTAGTAACGCCTTTTTTTTATAACTTGTCGACACAAAACAACTAAACTACTATATCACAATATTATGCCAAGAGATACTTCCATCAAATCAGTTTTAATTATAGGTTCAGGGCCCATTGTAATCGGTCAAGCCTGTGAATTTGATTATGCAGGCTCACAATCAGCCCGTTCCATTCGTGAAGAGGGAATTGAAGTTATTTTGATTAATTCCAATCCGGCTACTATTATGACCGACCCAACCATGGCCGATCATGTTTATTTATTGCCTTTAACGACTAAATCAATTATTCATATACTAAAAAAACATCCAAATATCGATGCTGTTCTTCCTACTATGGGTGGACAAACTGCATTGAATTTGTGTTTAGAAGCGGATGAAAAAGGAATTTGGGAAGATTTTGGGGTACGATTAATTGGTGTTGATATTAATGCCATTAACATTACGGAAGACAGAGAACAATTTAAACAATTATTAGAACGTATTGGAGTAGGAGCTGCCCCTGCAAAAACTGCTACTTCCTTTTTAAAAGGAAAGGAAATTGCCCAAGAATTTGGATTTCCTTTAGTTATCCGTCCTTCGTTCACTTTAGGAGGAACTGGAGCAGCTTTTGTTCACATAAAAGAAGAATTTGATGAACTTTTAACACGTGGTTTAGAAGCATCGCCCATACACGAAGTTTTGATTGATAAAGCTTTATTAGGTTGGAAAGAATACGAATTGGAGTTGCTTCGAGATCAAAATGATAACGTGGTAATTATATGTTCCATCGAAAACATGGATCCGATGGGAATTCATACCGGAGACAGTATTACGGTTGCCCCGGCTATGACTTTATCTGATACTACTTTTCAGAAAATGAGAGATATGGCCATTTTGATGATGAGAAGTATTGGTAATTTTGCCGGAGGTTGTAACGTACAATTCGCCGTTTCACCGGATGAAAAAGAGGATATTGTTGCTATTGAAATCAATCCACGCGTGTCACGTTCTTCTGCCTTGGCTTCTAAAGCAACCGGTTATCCAATTGCAAAAATTGCTTCCAAATTAGCGTTAGGTTATCATTTAGACGAATTGCAAAATCAAATCACAAAATCAACTTCAGCTCTTTTTGAACCGACTTTAGACTATGTGATTGTAAAAATTCCACGTTGGAATTTCGATAAATTTGAAGGTTCTGACAGAACATTAGGATTACAGATGAAATCGGTAGGGGAGGTAA
>JAKLIC010000212.1 GCA_022709825.1 Bacteroidota bacterium
TATAAAAATTTGCATATTCGTTTGATTGTAAAGAAGATGATTTCATATTTTATATAATTTTTATCTATTTAAGATTTTTAAATTTTTAATTTCCAAACTATGCCGAATTTCTACTTGCATTAATATTCCCAAACAACGAACGGGTAACAATTTTTTCATACACTGCAATTTGTTTTTCATTTGGGTTTTTTTGACTTTTCAATTGATTAATTTTCAACAAAGCATATTGTTGAATCGTCAACAAGGGCAAGACAATTTGTTCGCGAATGGCAATAGATGCTTTTCCGTCTGGATAATTTTCCATTAATTCATTAAAACCGGAAAGCTTGAGCAAAAGACGTTTGCTTTCCAAATACTCATCATAAATGATTTGCCAAAATTCACCAAATTCTTCATCTTTCCGCATGTAAGCTGTTAAGGGAAAAAATGATTTGGTTAATGCCATCATACTGTTTTCTAACAAGGTTTTAAAGAAAAGTGAGTTTTGATACAAATGCTCCACTTGTTCCCATTGATTGGTTTCTTCAAAATGCTTCAATGCAGTTCCCACACCAAAAAAGCCCGGTACATTTTGCTTCAACTGACTCCAAGAACCAACAAAAGGTATAGCTCGCAAATCGTTAAAGTCTAATTGCTCAGTTTTATTTCTTTTGGAGGGCCGACTACCAATATTTGTTTTTGCATAATAATTCAACGTACTCATTCGCTCCAAATACGGTATAAACTTAGTATGTTGTTTGAATTCTTTATACTTTTCATAACTCAATTGTGACAATTCATTCAAAACCTTATTTTCCGAATCGGATAAAACGATTTCACCTTTACTGAATAATTGATTAGTCGCTCCTGCACTTAACAAATTTTCTAAATTGTAACGACAGGAATCTAACGTCCCAAAATTGGAACTGATTGTTTGTCCCTGCACCGTTATTTGTATTTGTTGGTTTTCGATATTTGACCCTAATGAAGCGTAAAACTTGTGCGTTTTTCCTCCTCCTCGTGCCGGTGGCCCACCTCTACCGTCAAAAAACAAGACTTTAACGCCGTATTTTCTTGAAACTGCTGTAAGCATTTCTTTCGCTTTATAAATACTCCAATTAGCCATTAAATATCCACCATCTTTAGTTCCGTCTGAGAAACCTAACATCACTGTTTGAATGTTTTCTCTGCTTTCAAGATGTTTTATATACGTAGGATTGGTGTATAATTTTTCCATAATCTCATCGGCCGATTGTAAATCGTCCACCGATTCAAATAGTGGTACCACATCAACAGCCGGATTTACCCAACCGCACAGATGAAACATTGCCAGCGTTTCCATCACATTCAAAGCACTTTCATTATTACTGATGATGTAACGATTACAACCTAACTCTCCATTGTGTTCCTGAATGGTTTTCATGGCATGAATCGAACTTATCGTTGACTGAGTAATTTCATTTTCAAAATCAGTCTCGGTTAGTTTACTTTTCACATTTGACAACACTTTAATCTTTTCAATTTCATTTAGTTGATGATAATTATCCGGGAATAACTTTTGTTCTTTAGAAACAATATCCTGAAAAACCTGTTTGTGAATTTTACTATTCTGACGGATATCTAATGTTGCAAAATGAAATCCAAATAAGTTTATTTTATTCAACAACAAATCAATCTCGTCTAAATAAAGTGATTGATGTTCTTCTTTAATTATCTCTTTAATTTTTAATAAACTCGATTGCAACTCATCAAATGTCAAATAAATTTCACCTCTTGAATAGAAAACGGAACGATATAATTTACCTTCAATTTCAGCGATAATTGTATCAACCTCTTTGAAAGTAAGTTTTCGTTTTAATTTTCTAATATCATTGTAATAACATTTCAAAATAGAAGTACGTAATCGTTCAGCAACTTTGAGTGTAATCTCTGTTGTAACAAAAGGATTTCCATCACGATCTCCTCCTGGCCAAAAACCTAAATTTAATATTGAATTATGAATTTCCTGTCCATCAAAAATGTTTTTTTGAAGAAATTGAATCATCCCTCCGGCAGCCTCATAAAATACATTTTCCAAATACCAAATTAAACTGATTGCCTCATCAAAAGGGGTTGGTTTTTCTTTTTTGATAAATGGTGTTTTTCCCAATTGAGCTAATAATTTTTTAATTTGAATCAAATCATTCACCCGAACTGCTTCAGTTAAATCTGTGATGATTCCTAAAACCGAACCAGGATAAAATTGTGTGGGATGTGCCGTTAGAACAGTGCGGACTTTAAAATTTTCTAAAAACTCTTTGAGTTCTATCCCTTTTGAACGTTGGTCTGCCTTT
>JAKLIC010000213.1 GCA_022709825.1 Bacteroidota bacterium
GGTCACCATCTGGAAGATGCCAATACTCCATTTTACACCATTAAAGAAGGCATTATTGTTGTAAAAAAAGGTGCTACTTTACCGGATGGATTTAGATTAGAATAACTTTTTGTTACTGATTCATGGATTTATAACTGTGAATCAGTAACTTTTTTTCTTTAAAATAACATCAACCGGTCTGTTGGTCCTGGGTCCAAATTGTTGTGCTTGCCGTTCATTTTCGGATGAACATAAAATGTACATGTTATAGGGAGAAAGCGGGATAATTTGTGTTTCAAAATAACCACCGTTTTCTTCCATATCAATATCTTCAATTTTTACACTAAAAATGTCTGCCGTGAATGTATTGACGACAGAAAGCAAATAATAATCTTTAGCAAAAGGAAAAAACCATTTTCCTTCCGGATTTGAATTTTCCACTTTATTATTATTTCTGTCTAATTTATAATTAGGAGTAAAAAGCAATGGTTTATTATTATTTACCCAACTCCAACGGTTATTTTTATTTATTACATCGCTCCCACTACTATCGACTATTGTGATTTTTAGGTTTTTGATGTTTTCAGTTTTCCCTTGTTCATGCACATTTATTACTAAATACGATGTAAAGTCATAACCACAATGTTGTACATTAATGACTTGAGATTGAGCTGTATAATAAAATAAAATAAAAAATAGAAATAAAAAACGCATAACTGAAAACTGATTTTGTAAATATACGAAATCAATAGTTATTCCAAAAAAGAAAGCATTCTTTTCAGAATGCTTCTTTTATATTTGAATGAATTGAGTTTTATGAATTTTCAAGGATTTTCAACCTTTGCCTTTCACCTATCATCCATTAGCTACAATCTATTTCACATCCATTAATTCTACATCAAAAATCAATGTAGCATCCGGTGGAATAACACCTCCCGCACCGCGAGAACCATATCCAAGGAACGAAGGAATAACAAAACGGGCTTTGTCTCCCACTTGTAATAACTGAATACCTTCATCCCAACCTTCAATTACGTGACCTTTTCCTAAAGGGAAATCAATCGGCTGTTTTCTTTTATAGGATGAATCGAAAACCACTCCGTTTTCTAAAGAACCTGAATAATGAACCGAAACAGTTTTGCCTTTTTCAGCTTGTTTTCCATTTCCTTTTTGAATGATTTTGTAACGTAAGCCACTTTCTGTCTTTTCAAATCCGGCAGCTAATTTTTCCAAAGCTTCTTCCGCTTTTGCTTTTTCTTCCGCTATTCTTTTTTCCCGAGAACCTTCAAATGTTCTGAAAGTTTCAATAGCATTCCATTTTTGAGCTTCGTCACCTACTCGAATAATTTCCAATGTTTCCAAAACATCGCCTTGAGCAATAGCATCAACAACATCTTGACCTTCAACAACATTTCCAAAAACAGAATGTTTATTATCTAACCAAGGAGTTGCAACGTGCGTAATAAAAAATTGTGATCCGTTAGAACCCGGACCTGAATTTGCCATCGATAAAACACCTGGTCCGTCATGACGTAAATCCGGATGAAACTCATCGTCAAATTGATAACCCGGACCACCGGTTCCTAATCCTTGAGGACAACCACCTTGAATCATAAAATCAGCAATTACACGGTGAAATTTTAAACCGTCGTAATACGGTTTCCCCATTGGTTTTGCTTCGTTTTCTAATTGACCTTCAGCCAAACCTACAAAGTTTCCAACCGTTCCCGGTGTTTTATCGTGTGTTAATTTGACTAAAATTGAACCTTTAGTTGTATTGAATTTAGCGTAAATTCCGTTTTCCATGTTTTCACTTTTTAAAATGTGTTGCAAATTTAATACATTATTGTCGATTAACCTTAAAATTGTACTTTTGAATCTATCAATAAATATAACAATGGAATCACTTTTTGACAAATCTGATAATGCCGCAATTATTCAACGAATTCATTCTTTAAATTCGGACAGCAAACCCTTGTGGGGAAAAATGAATGTCGCTCAAATGCTCTCGCATTGTCAGGCTCCCCTTGATGTTGCTACTGGGGACTTACAATTAAAATCTAATTTCATTTTGCAATTCATAGGTAAAATATATAAAAAGAAAATACTTGCCGCTCCCGGATTTAAAAAAAACAGTCCAACTGCTCCCGATTTCTTACGAAATAATCCGGTAGATTTTGAACAGGCAAAATTGGAATTGATTGAAAAAGTTTTAAAATTTTCAACCCTCGGACCAAAAGTAATTGCCAACCACAAGCATCCATTTTTTGGTGAAATGACCAATGAAGAATGGGATCTATTACAATGGAAACACTTAAACCATCA